>NZ_VLJG01000045.1:0-149123 GCF_007829415.1 Aminobacter sp. J44
TGCTGCCTCGGCAACATCCTTTGCACGCTCCTCATAGTCACGCTTGAAGGCCGTGGCGCTGTCCGGCTGCTCCGACGTCAGCGGCTTCAGGGCCGTCACAGTCGCACCCGAGCTGATCGAGCGCACGTTGGAGGCCTGGGCCGAGCCGGCGGGGGCGGTGCGGCCTGCCGTGTTGCCCGCAGGAGCGTTGGTGGCCGGGGTGGTTGTGGCGCCAGAGACGATCTTCAGCGGCGAGGCGCCACGGACGAGACCGCGCGAGTACGGGCTTGCCTTGCCCTCGTTGATCCCCTTGCCGAGTGCCGTGTTGGAGAAGTCCGACAGGTCGACATGGGCGAGGTCGTGGCGGCCGAGATAGGACACCGCCAGCTCGCGGAACACGTAGTCGAGGATCGACGTCGCGTTCTTGATCGCGTCGTTGCCGATGACCATACCGGCCGGCTCGAACTTGGTGAAGGTGAAGGCCTCCACATACTCCTCGAGCGGCACGCCGTACTGCAGGCCAAGCGAGATCGCGATGGCGAAGTTGTTCATCATCGCACGGAAAGCAGCGCCTTCCTTGTGCATGTCGATGAAGATCTCGCCGAGGCGTCCATCGTCGAACTCACCCGTACGCAGGTACACCTTGTGACCGCCGATGACGGCTTTCTGGGTGTAGCCCTTGCGGCGGTTCGGCAGCTTCTCGCGCAGCGACCGCACCTCGCGCTCGACGATCTTCTCGACGATCTTTTCGGTGACCTGGATCGCCTTGGCGGCGGCCGGCGCGGCTGCGATCTGCTCGACCGCCTCTTCCGCTTCCTCCTCGTCGTCGGAGATCAGCGAGGCGTTGAGCGGCTGCGACAGCTTGGAGCCGTCACGGTAGAGCGCGTTCGCCTTGAGACCGAGCTTCCACGACAGCATGTAGGCGTTCTTGCAGTCCTCGACGGTTGCCTCGTTCGGCATGTTGATCGTCTTGGAGATCGCGCCCGAGATGAACGGCTGTGCCGCCGCCATCATGCGGATGTGGCTCTCGACGGAGAGGTAGCGCTTGCCGATCTTGCCGCACGGGTTCGCGCAGTCGAACACCGGCAGGTGTTCTTCCTTCAGGTGTGGGGCGCCCTCGAGCGTCATGGCGCCGCAGACGTGGATGTTGGCGGCCTCGATGTCCTTCTTCGAGAAGCCGAGCGCCGGCAGGATCTCGAACGAGAAGTCGTTGAGCTGCTCGTCGGTGAAGCCGAAGGTCTGCTTCAGCCAGTCAGCGCCGAGCGTCCACTGGTTGAAGACGAACTTGATGTCGAAGGCGGAACCGAGCGCGGCGTTGATCGCCTCGATCTTCTCGCCGGTGAAGCCCTTGGCCTTCAGCGTCGACGGGTTGATGCCGGGCGCCTGGTTGATGTTGCCGTGGCCAACCGCGTAGGCCTCGATCTCGGCGATCTGGCTCTCGGTATAGCCGAGCGTACGCAGGGCTTCCGGAACGGCGCGGTTGATGATCTTGAAGTAGCCGCCGCCAGCCAGCTTCTTGAACTTCACCAGCGCGAAGTCAGGCTCGATGCCGGTGGTGTCGCAGTCCATGACCAGGCCGATCGTGCCGGTCGGCGCAATGACGGTAGCCTGCGCGTTGCGGTAGCCGTACTCGGCGCCGAGGTCGAGCGCGCGATCCCAGGCAGCGCGGGCGCGCTGGACGAGTTCCTTCTGCCAGACATGCTCTTCCTCGAGCGGCACCGGGGTGACCGCCAGGTTCTCGTAGCCTTCCGTTTCGCCATAGGCGGCGCGGCGGTGGTTGCGGATCACGCGCAGCATGTGCGGCGCATTCGCGGTGTACTCGGGGAAGGCGCCGAGTTCGGCGGCCATCTCGGCCGAGGTCGCATAAGCGACGCCGGTCATGATCGCGGTCAGCACGGCGCAGAGCGCGCGGCCCTCGTCGGAGTCATACGGAATGCCGGAGGTCATCAGCAGGCCGCCGATATTGGCGAAGCCGAGGCCGAGCGTGCGGTATTCGTAAGACAGCTTGGCGATCTTCCACGACGGGAACTGTGCCATCATCACCGAGATCTCGAGGACGATGGTCCACAGGCGCACGGTGTGCTCATAGGCGTCGACGTCGATCGAGCCGTCGCTGTTGCGATAGGTCAGCAGGTTGATCGAGGCGAGGTTGCACGCCGTGTCGTCGAGGAACATGTATTCCGAGCACGGGTTCGACGCGCGGATCGGGCCGGCAGCCGGGCAGGTGTGCCAGTCGTTCATCGTCGTGTTGAAGTGCAGGCCCGGATCAGCCGACGCCCAAGCGGCGTAGCCGATCTTCTCCCACAGGTCGCGTGCCTTGAGCGTCTTCAGCACCTTGCCGTCCTTGCGGGCGGTCAGGTTCCAGTCGCCGTCCTGCTCGACTGCGCGCAGGAAGTCGTCCTTGACCGACACGGAGTTGTTCGAGTTCTGGCCGGAGACGGTCAGGTACGCCTCGGAATCCCAGTCGGTGTCGTAGGTCTTGAACTCGATCGAGGTGTAGCCCTGCTTGGCGAACTGGATGACGCGCTTGATGTAGTTTTCCGGCACCGCGTTCTTCTTGGCGGCGCGGATTTCGCGCTTCAGGACCGGGTTCTTGGCCGGGTCGTAGCAGTCGTCGTTGTCGCCTTCGCAGTTGACGCAGGCCTTCATGATGGCCGTCAGGAGCTGCTTGACGATCTTCGAGCCGGTGACGAGCGCAGCAACCTTCTGCTCCTCGGTCACCTTCCAGTCGATGTAGGCCTCGATGTCCGGGTGGTCGATGTCGACCACGACCATCTTGGCGGCGCGGCGGGTGGTGCCGCCCGACTTGATCGCGCCGGCGGCGCGGTCACCGATCTTGAGGAAGCTCATCAGGCCCGACGACTTGCCGCCGCCCGACAGGCGCTCGCCTTCGCCGCGCAGCTGCGAGAAGTTGGAGCCGGTGCCCGAGCCGTACTTGAACAGGCGTGCCTCGCGCACCCACAGGTCCATGATGCCGCCCTCGTTGACGAGGTCGTCGGCAACCGACTGTATGAAGCAGGCGTGCGGCTGCGGATGCTCGTAGGCCGAGGTCGACTTGGTCAGTTTTCCGGTGAACGGGTCGACGTAATAGTGGCCCTGGCCGGGGCCGTCGATGCCGTAGGCCCAGTGCAGGCCGGTGTTGAACCACTGCGGCGAGTTCGGTGCGACACGCTGGGTCGCGAGCATGTACGCGAGCTCGTCACGGAAGGCGAGGGCGTCTTCTTCGGAGTCGAAGTAGCGGCCCTTCCAGCCCCAGTAGGTCCAGGTGCCAGCGAGACGGTCGAAGACCTGCCGCGCATCGGTCTCCGAGCCATAACGCTTGTCCTCGGGAAGCTCGGCGAGCGCCTCCTCATCGGCCACCGAACGCCAGAGGAACGAAGGGACGTCGTTCTCCTCGACCTTCTTCAGCCGTGCCGGGACGCCGGCCTTGCGGAAATACTTCTGCGCGAGAATGTCAGCCGCGACCTGGCTGAACTGCGCGGGAACGTCGATATCGGCCAGGCGGAACACGATGGAACCGTCGGGATTCTTGATTTCGCTGGTCGCCTTGCGGAACTCGATATCCGCGTATGCCGACTGGCCTGCCTTGGTGAAGCGACGTTCGATGCGCATCTTTTTAGTCCCTATGGTCCCTAAATGTAGTGCCCGGAGATCGCTCGCGCATCTGCGCTGAGCGACTCTCCTGACACCGGTCCGCCGTCTGCCGTCGCCTTGTGGCGGCGGCTCTCTCCTGCCGCAGCGGTTCGAAAAAGATCGGGAAGCCCAAACATGCCGGCTCCCAACGATTTTTCCGCCTGCGGCGGGTCCTGAATCTTACTCGTTTCCGCTACTAGCTCACCGCAGCCGGTGACCCATCGAACACATTATCTAGTGTTATCTTGGGGCGCAAATGCTAAATGTACGGTTAACAGCCAATTTACACACCACTTCGTGTACCCCCGGCCGCAGGGCATGGACGCACGAAAGCGCGCCCGGAGATTGAGTCCCCACGACGTTGCCAGCATCTGCAAGACACAGACAGATCGGAAAAATACGGCCAGTGAAAGTACGCGCCGGCCACGTCCGCGAACGGGACGCGCCGACCATAAAAGGCGACTCGAACACCCTCGTCAAGCAGTCGTTTGGAGCACGTTGTGCGCCCCAATATGTTGTGCAGCGGCGTGTGGATAACGGGGAGAAGAGGGGATCTGGCGTTGCCACTTAGGGGGGCCGCTGGGCCGGCCCCGATGGCTCTGAATTCCCGGTGGAAAAGGTACTTTTCGCACCGATTTCCGGAGCTATCTGCCTTTACGGCAGCATATTAAGGGAGACGAACACCAGCGCGGCGAGTGCGGCCGCAGCCGGAACGGTGGTCACCCAGGCGGTTGCGATGGTCGTCACATGCGCTCGGCGGACCAGCTTGCGGCGGGCAATTTCCTCGCGCGACATCGGCGGTCCCTTCTCCTCGAGATCGTAGGCATCCTCGGTGGCGTCATTGCCGTTTTCGCCATTCGCCGCTGCACGCTCGGCGCGGGCACGTGCCACCTTGCGCTCGAGATAGGCGCGGCGGCGGCCGGAATGAGCGGTGTACCACTCCCGGAAGAAGCCGACCCCGAACACGGCGCCGATTGCGATGTGCGTCGAGCTCACCGGCAGGCCAAACCACGACGCCACGATAACCGTGACTGCAGCCGACAGCGCGACGCAGAAGGCGCGGATCGGATTGAGCTTGGTGATTTGCTGGCCGACCATGCGGATCAGCTTCGGGCCGAACAGGACAAGGCCAACCGAGATGCCGAGGGCGCCGATCACCATCACCCACAGCGGAATAACCACTTCACCGCTCGTCGTTCCATCCTGCGTCGCGTGGACGAGCGCGGCCAGCGGGCCGACGGCGTTGGCGACGTCATTGGCGCCGTGGGCGAAGGAAAGCAGGGCAGCCGACAGGATCAGCGGCATGTTGAACAGCTTGCGCAGCGACTGGTTTCGGTTCTCCATGCCCCGCGACTGGCGGTTCACGCTGATGCGCGAAAAATACCAGGCGACGACGAAGCAGGCGACGCCAACCAGCGTGATCTGCAGTGCCGAAAGATCGATGACGCGCTTCAGGCCCTTAGTCACGAGATAGGCGGCAAACGAGCCCGCCATGATCGCGATCAGGACCGGCACCCAGCGGCGCGCGGCCGTGATCTTGTCGTCCTGATAGATGATCGTCGTCTTGATGAAGAACAGGAATAGGGCGGCAATGATACCGCCGAGGAGCGGGGAGACGACCCAGCTGAGGGCAATGTTTCCGATCATCGCCCAGTTGATGGAGTAGAAGCCCGCCGCGACAATGCCAGCACCAACCACGCCGCCGACCACTGCATGGGTGGTGGAGACGGGCGCGCCGATCCAGGTGGCGAGATTGACCCAGAGCGCGGAAGAAAGGAGGGCCGCCAGCATCAGGCGGATGAACGCGTCGCCGGTCGGCAGGCTGGCGGGCGCGACAATGCCACTGGAAATCGTGGTGACGACGTCGCCGCCCGCAATAAGCGCGCCGGCACTCTCGAACACGGCAGCGATGGCCAACGCGCCGCCCATGGTCAGCGCCTTGGCGCCGACGGCCGGGCCGACATTGTTGGCGACGTCGTTGGCGCCGATGTTGAGCGCCATGTAGCCGCCGATTGCGGCCGCGATGATGACGAGCACCGCGCGCGGCTCACCGATGGCGAAGAAGGAGGCGACGATCGCGGCGAGCGCCAGGAACAGCAGGCCGAGGCCAGGTGCCACCAGCCCGCGTGACAGAAACGACGCCGCTTCCTCGACATGGACGAGCTTGTCCAGATCCTTGTCGAGCGTTTCTTTGCGCGCTTCCGTGGCGTTGACAGTCATCGAGCGTCCTATCGGTTAGCCGCCGCCAGCAACTGTGACAGCGGCCCCTCGCTTAAGAAAGCGGCATTCCGATAGCAAGACGACTTTCTTGTGTCAGATGCTCAGGCTGCAGATTGCCGTGGATTGGCGGCGAAATATTCAATGAGCTCGCTAAGGTCCGGCTCGTCGACGAGCCGGGCCGCGTCCCTCGGCGCAAACCAGCGCCGCTTGCGCTTCTTCCGCTCCGGCCACTTGTCGGCAACCTCGTCGACCTCGAGTGGGAAGACTGAAACCTCGCAGCCCCATTCCATGCCGGAGGGCAGCTTCTTCTGGTAGAGGTAGGTGCCGATCGGGCGCCGGGAGATGCCGCCGGAAACGCCCGCTTCCTCTGCCGCCTCGCGCGCGGCGGCCTCGTAGGGCTCCTCGCGCTTTTCCGGCCAGCCCTTGGGCAGCACCCAGCGGCCGGTGCCGCGGCTGGTGACGAGCAGGATCTCGAAGTCACCTTTTTCCGTCAGCCGCCAGGGAAGGGCAGCGACCTGCACGCGGCGCGGCAGCCCGCCGAAGAGACGCCTGACACGCTCCTTCAGCCATTTGCGCCTGCCACGGGTGAACACCATGATCTCCTCAACCAAACAATTTTGCCGACTTACGAATATTGCCGGCACGGTGCCCGGAAGGGAAGCGCAAAATGTGTGAAATTCAATAAGATCGCGAAGCCCTGCATCAGCGTCAGCAAGCTCGCGCAAGATCTGGGCGGTCAGCGAACCGCGCTGTCTGCAATCGGCTTCTGGTAGGTGAACCCCATGTCCCACGGGAAGTAGATCCAGGTGTCCTGCGACACTTCGGTGACGAAGGTGTCGATGATCGGGCGGCCTTTCGGCTTGGCATAAACCGCGGCGAAGTGCGCCTTCGGCATCATCGCGCGAACGATTGCGGCCGTCTTGCCGGTGTCGGTGAGGTCGTCGACGATCAGCACGCCTGCGCCCTCTTCCTTCATAAGCTCGGCGTTGATTTCCTTCAGCACGCGCAGGTCACCCTGGTCGGTGTAGTCGTGATACGAGGCAACGCAGACTGTCTCGATCAGGCGGATGCCGAGCTCGCGTGCAATCACTGCTGCCGGAACGAGCCCGCCGCGCGTGATGCAGACGATCGCCTTCCACTGCATGTTCAGGCCGGACAGGCGCCACGCCAGAGCGCGGGCGTCACGATGAAACTGATCCCAGGAGACGGGGAAAGCCTTTTCGGGAAGGGACATGAGACTGCACTCCGGTTGGCGCATATGCGTAGGCTGGAATGCAGCCGGAATTAGCCGGAATACTGGTCTCTTGGCAAGATGGGCTCGCCGAACCGCGGCATTACATGCAGCGCCGGCAGAATTACTCTGCGGGCAAGACTGCGAAAACTGGCTGCTATCGGGCCATCAGCGTCGGAACCAGCATCGAGCGCATCATGGTGCGCGTGGTGCCGCCGAAGAACAGCTGCTTCAGCCAGGACTGGCTGTAGGCGCCCATCACCAGCAACTCGGCGCCACTCTCGGCAACGCGGTTCTCGATCGCTGCACCCACCCCGATCTCGCCCGAGGTTGAGGGCGAATAGGTGATCTTCGCACCATGACGGGCAAGCGCGGCGGCAATGTCGACGCCGGCAAGCGCACCGTCTTCATGACAGCTGTCAGACGCGTCTAGGGTTAGGATTTCCGTCTCCTCAGCCTCGCGGATGAAGGGCAAGGCGTCGAACACGGCGCGTGCGGCCTGCTGGGTGCCGTTCCAGGCGATCAGCACCTTCCGGAATGAGGTCTTCGCCGGCATCGCATAAGGCACGAACAGCACCGGGCGGCCGCTCTCGAACAGCAACGCCTCGACATCCGCGTAGGAGCCCGCCTCGGCTTCCGGATTGACCTGCTGAACGATGATGAGGTCGCAGGCGCGCGCGACGATCAGGGAGCCGACGGCGCTGTCACCCGAAACGCTTTCAAGCGCATGCCACTCATGCGAGATCCCTTCCCGCTCTGCGCGGCTCTCGAACAGCTTCTTCAGCTCGTCGCTGTGCTTCTGGTTCGCCTCGGAGTCGAGGGTCATGAAATTGGTGTCCGGGAAGCCCATCGGCGAGACGTAGGGCAGGGGGATCGCCTCCGCATGCACGGCAATGACGTGCGCGGAGAAGCGACTGGCGAGGGGCAGTGCGCAATCTAACACGCGCTCGGCATCCGACTTGTCCTGCAGTACGACGAGAATGGTCTTGTAGCTCATACTGGCCTCCGGCTCCTGCGCTGATCGCGCATCCACTGCAACACTCTGCGCACCCCGAAGGTTTCGCTTTGACCGAGGTCAATGACGGATCATAAACCTGCCGTTGGGGCATTCAAGCCGGAGGAAGGGTAGCTCAGGGCTGCTTCGCCTTCAGCGCGTTCACCATCGCCTGCACATCGCCGGCCGCGGCATCCAGTGCCTCCTGCGTGCGGGCGCGCACCACGAGTTCCGTCCAGAAGCTGCCGTCCAGGAATTTTGGGTACGACCCGATGATCGTGTCGGGATGCGCCTTCTGGATCTCGGCGAGCGGTCCGCCGATGACGCCTTCGCCGAACGGGCAATGGATCATCGCCGACAGCATCTTGGCGCCGGTCTTCAGCGTCGGCACGACATTGTCCAGCATCGCCTGGAAGATCGACGGCACGCCCGCCATCACATGAACGTTGCCGATCCGGAAGCCGGGCGCAATGGAGATCGGGTTATCGATGTGCTCGGCGCCCACCGGCATGCGCGCCATACGCTTGCGTGCCTCGGTGAATTCGAGCCCGCGCTGGGCATAGTGGGCTTCGAGCAGCCTGTAAGCCTTCTCGTCGTATTCGCAAGGGACGCCAAAGGCCTTGGCGATCGAGTCGGCAGTGATGTCGTCATGCGTCGGCCCGATGCCGCCGGTGGTGAACACATAGGTGTATCGCGCCCGTAGCGCATTCACCGCCGCGACGATGTCGTCCTCGTCGTCGGACACTATCCGCACTTCCTTGAGGTCGATGCCGATCGCCGTCATCACGTCAGCGAGGTGTCCGATATTCTTGTCCTTGGTCCGGCCGGAGAGAATCTCATCTCCGATGACGATCATGGCGGCGGTAATGATTTCGGACATGGCGTGCCTCTCGGGAAACTGCGTCGAGCAATATCCCCGCGCGCCGGCCGCAGCAATGGGCCTCGTTCTAGAGCCGGAATGTCCAGAACAGGCAGGCCAGGCACGCCGCGAGGAAGACAACGAAGAACAGCGTGCGCAGCAGCACGTTCCGCCTGAGCTCGTTCATGGCGAGATGGGCGCCGATGATGACCACCGCGAAGATGAACTGCCAGTCGATGAGTACGGAAAGCGCGCCGCGGTTGCCGAAGGCAAAGCGCGCCAGCTGAACACCTATGATGGTCGCAAGCAGCACAAGCGTGGTCGAGAAGACCGGCACGGCGCCATTCGCCATCACAAAGCCAGCCGCGCGCAGCGGCAGCAGCATCATCAGCGCGCCGCAGAGGGCATAGACGGCGGCAAGCGGAATGAAGGTCGCGGCACTTGCAACATTGTCGAGGCGAGCGACCCCGAACTTGCCGAAAGGATAGCCCTTGACTTCGACAGCGATGCTGAGGGCGGCAAGCAAGCCGGTCAGCACCAGAACGAGGGCAAAGGCGGAGAAGGTGCGGTTCATGCGTGGTCCCCGAAGCAGAATCGGACTTCACGCATAAGACAGCGCCGATGCTTAACGAAATCGCACCGGCGCAGGAATGAGAGCTACCTGATCAGGTAGTAGGTCGAGACGAGTCCAAGGACGCATGCGCCAGCCAGCAGCCACCGGAAGGCGCTCGGCTTGTTGTAGATCATCGCGTAGCCCGCCACCCATGCGCAGGTGGAACTGCCAAGCGCGAACAGGACGCCAGTCCTGTGCCCATAGACGAGATTTGCCGCCATCAAGCCGCCGAGCGTGAGCGCACCGAAAACGACGATGATGAAAATGGCGGATTTCTCGAAATCGTCTGTCATATGGGTCTCCTGAATTGGCTTGYKYYACGGATACGAAATCGCCGGTACAATACCGGGCATCCGCGGCGCATTCCACCCGTCGCGCACGACTTTTGGGAACGTGCGACGCAAAGGTCACAGGAGATGTTCTGCCTCAGCGGCGCCACGCGTCCTTGTCGTGATGCCCTTTCTCGCGGCCGCCGCCCGGCAGCGGCTGCTGCGAGGCGGGCTCGGCATTCACGCCATCGGAATGCCGCGTCTTCGCGTCGACATCGTCGGCAGGTTCACTGTTGCCAAAGCCCTCCGGCGGCTTGTTGCCGGCGGCATCCTGGGAAAAGTCCTCGTGGCCGGCATACTGCGTGTCCTCCGGAGCCTTTGCCGCCTGCTCGCGGTTGCGCATTGCAACGGCATCGGAAAGCGAGTTGCGGTCCGGATTTGCGTTGGTCTCGCCGGCAGCATCCGGCTCATGGTCGGGATCATCGATTGCCGGCAGGTATCCTGCCGGACGGGTCTCTTCCGGCCCCTCCCAGCGCGGGGACTGGTCGGTGGTGCCGGGTTGGCCGTCTCTTGGGGAATTGGGGGACATCGTTGCCTCCTGTCTTGGTTTTGTTAAGCTCAACAGGAGGCGAGGCGGATGGTTCCGCCTCGGGGCTTCACGTTCTCACGCCGCTTCGAGCCGGCGCCGCTTGCGGCTTGATTGCTTGCGCACGGCATGGCCCATGGCAGCGCCGATCTCGGCACAGGCAGTGATGCCCTGCACGAACGGCCGGTCGTGCATCAGGAAAGGCAGCGCGCCCAGGCTAACCAGCCCCTCGAGCTCGGGCGGATCGAGCAGGCCGTAATCGTCTCCCACTTCCGGCACCTCGCTGGCGGCACCCAGCAAGATTTCCCGCAGCGTGGGGAAGGGGATGTCTTTGGAGCCAAGACGCTGCTGGCCGCGCGCGTCGATGAACACCGTGAACCGGTATGTCCTGTCTTCGGCTCGGATAACCGTCTGGTCCTCCCGCACGTCCATCTCGTAGTCGCTGCCGATCCCCGCGACCTTCAGCAGCCCTGCGTCGCGTAGCGCCAGCAGACGGCGGATCGATTCCGGCGGCACTGCCGCGTAGTTGTCGACGAACACCCGCTTCAGCCCGCGGTCGAACCGCTGGCGGTCCTCCTCGTCGAGTTCCGGGTAGAGATCCTCGAACTCCTCGTGCATGCGCAGGATAGCGTAGCGCCAGGCTACCGTGACCTTTGCCTCTCGATTCCGCTCGACCTCGATCAGGTTCTATCGCGCCCAGCGGAACGGGTCGCTTTGGAGGCGCGCCGCGAAATAAGCGTCGGCGAAGCTGTCAGCGTCGAGCTCATCCAGACCGATCGATTTCGACCAGTCGGGATCGTCGTGCTCCAGTTCCTCGATGAACAGGGCGTAGGCACGATCGAGCAGCCCCCTGGCCCCGAGTTCTCGTTCAGTGGCTAGCGCGTCGGGCGTGCACACCGCAAGCGGTTCGTAGGGGATCGGGCAGTAGAAATCGGCCTCGGGCAGAACGCCGGAGCGGGAAAGCAGCGTGATCCGGAGCTTCGTTCCCGAGTCCTTTGGTCGGAAGGAAAGCTCGCCGTCGCGATCCTGCAGGAACTGCCCGTGCTGGCACGCGACCGCCATCGCTGCGTCGATCGCACTCAGCGACGTGCCCATGACCCCGACCTCCGCCGCCGGAATGTCCGCATCGATGAGGCCGGACCATGGGCTCGGATAATAGTGGTCGGTTGGGTCGTCATCGATCGGGAACATGTGCCCGGTGGCGAGGATCACACGGTCGAATTTTTCGCACATAGGACCGACCGTTGTTTCCAGCCGCACGTGTCCGGCTTCTGGAACGACGTCCGAGATCTCAGTTCCTTCGTGGATCGAGACGAAATGCCCCCGCGCCTCCGCCTTGCCGACCAGCGACACGAACTGCGCGCGGTAATATTCGCCGAGCAGCATGCGCGGCGTGAACGTCCGCACGTCGAAGGTGTCCGGATCGACACCATAGCTGCGCAGGATGGCCTTTGGCTGGCTCGTCAGCCAGTCATGGTAGGACTGGTTGAGCGGCGGGATTTCAATGCTGGCAATGTTTGCCAGCATGCGCCGATCGGCCGTCTCCGAGGTATAGGGCATGCCGATGCCGGCCCGGTCGCCCTTTTCGAAGATGAAGATCGAAAGCGGCTCGGCGGTCTCGATGAGCTTCTGGAAAGTGTAAAGACCCGTGGGGCCGGAGCCCACGATCGCAACGCGCAGTGTCATACGGTCCCTCAATCAACCGAAAATGCGCGGCAGGAACGTTGAGGAAGATGATCCGGTTCCTGAAGAAGCTGGAGAAGGGGAGGAAATGGCAGAAGGGGTGGGATTCGAACCCACGGAGAGCTCACACCCTCGCCGGTTTTCAAGACCGGTGCCTTAAACCGCTCGGCCACCCTTCCAGCATTGATTTCGTTAGCCTTTTTTGGTTTCGCCTCCGGCTCTTGTGGGGCCTTTGCTACCATATTGCTACCGAATGCTTTTACGCGATCGGCTTTAGCGCGCCTCGGATCGCGGCGTCAACCTGTTCTGCAGCGTCTGCCTGCATTCCCGGCATCACGTGGCTGTAGAGATCCAGCGTGATCCCAATGCTGGAATGACCGAGGCGTTCGCTGGCGATCTTGGGGTGCACTCCCGCAGACAGCATCTGGCTCGCATGGGTGTGCCTGAGGTCGTGAAAGCGGATGCGGGGCAGGGTAGTCTTGCTCAGGAGCCTCACCCACTCATGCGTTAGCGAGCGCGGCTGCAAAGGGCTACCGCCAGCCTCACGCATTCAAGCTCGGCATGGTCGATAACCTGATCGATGAAGAGCACGCCGGAAACCTGATCGAGAAGATCGGCGTGGCCGCAACGGCAGCCCACGTTGGCGAGCGGCTTGGTGCTTATCTCAAGAAGCTTATGGAGGCGGCATGAGCACGTCAGTTGGAGCGGTCCACGTTGATCTTGGGCTCAGTGCCGCTCAGTTCAACAAGGGCCTTAGCGATGCGAAGAAGTCCGCCAGACGGTTTGGCACTGAGCTGAAGTCGGTGTTCGCATCTGCTACCGTCAACTTCGCTAAGGGGCTTCTTGCCGGTGTCGGCGGTGTCGGTGGCGCTGTGGCTGCGCTCAGGCAGGTGGCTGGCAGCGTTGCGGAGATCCGCAACGAGGCGGCTCGTGCGGGCGTCACGACACGCGTATTTCAGGAATGGCAGGCCGTCGCGGTCAAGGCTCGCATTCCGATGGACGCGCTCGCTGACGCCTTCAAAGAGCTGAACATTCGCGGCGATGAGTTTGCGCAGACGGCGAAGGGCTCGGCAGCGGAAGCCTTCGCGCGCCTCGGCCTCACCCCTGCCGAAGTCAAGGAGCGCCTCAAAGATCCCGCCGAGCTGATGCTGCTTATCATCGAACGCACGCGCCAGCTAAAGGATACGGCAGCGGCAACGCGCATCTTTGACGAGCTCTTCGGCGGCACAGGTGCGGAGCGGCTTGTCGCGCTCCTCGGCCAGTCCACGGATGAAATTCGCGCCACGATCAAGGAGGCGCACAACCTTGGTAACGTCCTCGATGATGAGGTGATCAATCGCGCTGCTGAGGTTGATCAGAAGTTCAACGAGATTGTCCACACGGTTGGTCAAAATCTGAGCGGTGCCATCGTTACGGCCTATACGGCACTGCAGGACTTCATCAACACCTTCAACGGCTTTGAGGCCCAGCGGACGATCAAGCTTGACGAGAACCTTGCCGCGCTCGGTCGGGAACGGCTGGAGGTCGAAAGGCAGATCGCGGAGCTGCGGGGACGCGAGCGTTCCCGCCTCGGTGCCGGTGACGGCATCTATGGCACGTCAATCGGAGAGTCTACCATTGGCGAGGCGATGCAGGATCATCAGCGCCGCCTCGAAGCCATCGCTGCTGAAGAGACGGCCATCCTCAAGGTGCTGAAAGCACGCGAAGAGGCCGCGAAGGTTCCCGCTCCCACAAGCACTGGCTGGGCTCCTACACCATACACCCCGCCCGCCACTGGCGGCGGGCGCGACAAAGCTGCACTGGCTGCCGAGCGCGAGGCTGAGGCTGTTCGTCGTCTGATCGGTGATCTACAGCACGAGCTGTCCCTTGTCGGTGCCACCAATCTTGAGCGTGACATCGCCAACGCACTGCGGCAGGCTGGGGCGGCAGCAACGGCAGAACAGCAGGCACAGATCGTTTCACTGATCACTGCCCTTCACGCTGAAGAGGAAGCTACGCGCAAGGCCAGCGAAGCGGCTGCGGAGCTGCGCGACATTGGCCGCGATGTGCTTGGCGGCATGATCAACGATCTGATGAATGGCAAGTCTGCAGCTGATGCCCTTGCCGATGCTCTCAAGCGCGTTGGCGACCGTCTGCTGAACATGGCGCTCGACAATCTCTTCGACCCCAAAAGCGGCGGTTCTGGTGGTCTCTTAGGCGGCAAGATCATCCCCGGCATCCTGCATAGCGGCGGTGTTGCTGGCCGCGACGGCTACGGGCATGGGCGCTCGGTGTCGCCTTCGGTCTTCGTCGGTGCCAAGCGTTACCACAAGGGCGGCGTAGCTGGCCTGCAGCCGGGCGAGGTTCCGGCCATCCTTCAGCGCGGCGAGGTTGTGCTGCCGAGGGGAGCAGCGGTTGGCCAGTCCGGGCAAGTCGTCGTGAACTTCAGCCCGCAAATTGATGCAAGCGGCGCAGATCCCGCAGCAATCCAGCGCCTTGAAGGCAGCCTCAACAAGCTGAAGGCCGAGCTGCCCGCGACCGTGGTCGAGACCGTCCGCAGGGCGCAGAAGGGCAATGTGAAGTTGGGTTAGGGGCCAAATGAAGATCGTCCACTCGGGCGCGTCCATGACTTGCTGCCAATACCTTGCGTTACTGGCTGTAGCGGCAGTGGGCGCCGGTGCTCTAGTCGTCTAGCAACCGTGTGCCAACCTACGGTCCTTGGCGATCACCGGTCAACACAGCAACTAGGAAGACGACGATGAACAGCGCAGGCGACCGGGCTCGACGCCCGGTCGACACTAAAGCAGAGCGGTTTAGAACTTGAAGTTCAGACCGACGCGGACGGTGTGGAAGCTGTAGTCGCGGGAGRGGCYCGCATCCAATCCTCCGATATCCCCGGCCACAAGCGTCTCCTTACCGAGATCGGTGTACAGATATTCCGTCTTGAGGCTCAACTGATCGGTAAATGCATATTCGGCACCAGCACCGACAGTCCAGCCCCAGCCGTTCGAGCTGGTCGAAGCTTCAAAGAGAGGCGTGCCGTTCAACGAAGCGTCAATGGAGCTGCTGGTCTTGCCATAAGCTACACCACCCGTCACATAAGCCATCATACGATCGGTGACCGAAGTGCCGAGGCGCGCGCGGATCGTGGCAAACCAATCGAGCTCGGTACCAGCACTCGCATTTAAAGTATTGGTGCCATCCGTGAAGGAGGCGCTGACCCGGTGGTCAATGTTTGCGAGCTGGATATCACCCTCGATGCCCCAGATCAGGCTACCGCTTTGCATGTTGTAGCCGACCTGAACGCCGCCCACAAAGCCGTTTCCTGAAATATCAATTGACCCTTCCGCGATAGTCGTGGGACCAGCCGGATCAACGAGGCTAATCGGATGATCCGCAGTTCCCCCGCCGATGCCGGCGTTCACACCTACGTAGAACCCGGACCAGTCATGTGAACTGGCGACCGGTGCATAGCTGACATCAGCCGCATATGCAGACGATGCGAGAACGAGCGCGAAAGCTGTTGCGCCGAAGAAATTAAGTTTCATGTTCTACCCCCACACGATTAAAAAGGCGCCGAGACTTAACCACAAGACCTGGACAGAGTTAGTAGCAAATTTGCAACACTGTCAGTTGTTAATATGAATGCAAGGTCAATTATACACGTGCACGCGAACGCCAGCTTCTATCGCATGTAAAAAAATAGCGTGCATTTTTCTTCAAAAATAACGCTTAGTATTAACGTGCAACATTACAGATATTTCGCGGTAAATGTATTATGCTGCGAAACTTGGATACGTCGTATATTTGCAGGCAACGACGAAGGGTCTGTGCTGGTGCCGAAAGTCATCCTGTCGGAAGAGCAGCTTAAGCGGGCGCGGCAGCTTCGCTTGCCCCCCCCCGACAACTTCTTTGAAAGACGACCACAGGACGGTCACGAAGCATCGCACAGGGAACCGGCATAAGAGAGCCCCAGCTTTCGCATCGGAGGAGGAAGACCAAGAAGGCGAAGGAGTTGAGAAAGACAAGTTCCCGCTACTTCCGGCACCGGTTCGCAATTTCCTCGACATCTCTTTCGAACTGAGCGGCGTCCGAATTAGCTATTGCCGACCCGCCCCTCTTCTAGTCGCGAAACATGCTTTCCGGCAGGCAGGTGATCGAACCGCCCACGCCAAGATACGCGGCGACAATTTTTGCTTGGTTCTTGCGGGCATCGCACTCGGTTTGAGAGAGCTCGCTTGCATTCACCCGCTCGGTGTTCCCAATGGCGTGAACAAGACGGAACGTTTCTGGCTTCGGGCGTGACGGTTGATGCCCTTTTTGCTGTTGTGGCTGAGGCGGCTTTGGCTGCGCGCCGCCATAGCTGAGCGAATAAATCACCGTGACAACCGCGACGATGCCAAGAGTAGCGCGACCAAATCCTGGTCGATTGTTGCTGTTCCTGCCCAAGTGGTCCTCCGAGGCTCTAATGGCGACTGACCTTGAACAACTAATCGTTGCGGTTGAAGCTCGCGCGATAGCACTTGGGCGCGCGCTACGTCCCAGAGCGAACTCGTTCAGAATTCGTGAGAGCTTCCCCAAGCCGTCCCACCGACTCCTTCAGAGCTCCCTCCGCCGCTTGCACCAACGCCGCTGCACCACCCTCGCAGAAGCCCCCCGCGTCTCCCTGTGCGTTCCCATCGCCTGCAACCGTCGAGCCCAATAGACGACCGTGGCGCCCATCAACCGTGATGGAGGCTACCAGTTCGACGTCCGTCTCCATACCCGCTACCCAGAAGCCAGGGACGACCCGCAAGCGAGCATTGAGTTCCTCTCCGCGCACGATGATCATGCCTCTCGCTCCGCGACCCGCCAGCTCAGCGCGATCAACTGGAGCGTTAACGAGTTCCAATTGCTCCACAAGCGTCTCGAATGTTTTTCGCACAGACCCTGCAAAGCCGGATCTGAGGTCGAGTGGATAGGTGTGGGCAGCACAATTGAAGTCGGACGGCTTCACTGACCGTACCAGTGCGCCGCCATCCACATAGAGTAGATATTTTCCAGGCAATTTATCGCCATAGGAAGAATAGACGTTATACGCTCCTACAGCCATTGGCTGCGCGTTGTATGCACATCCAGCAAGGAATAATGCAAACCCAAGTACAACGGCGTGATGTTTCACGAATTGCCTCCCCAAGTCCCGGTGGCAATTCAAGCCCGTCCATGACTGATCTGTCTACTCCCAAACGGTAGACCGCACACTGCAGAGAAACAGAGTGAGGTATGATCCGCTTGATGGCCGCAAATGAGCGGTGCGACCAACCAGAGAGATAGCCTGCGCCGCTAAGCTATTCCCATCGTCTCTGTCTCCTCATCGATCGCGAGCATCGTGCCCAATAGTTCCGCGCCGATCAGGAACTCGCGAACAGCGACATACGCGGCAAAATCCAAATCCCGACCCAGCATGTTTGCTAAGCGGCTCAAGGCAATCAGTTCCGTGTCGGATAGTGAGACAGTGACATACATGGTGGCTTCCTGGACAAATTCATCGGGTATTCTGCCTCGTGCGTGAGGAAGCGCAATCACCCGGGTGAGTTACGGAAGGTAAGACGCGGCTACTTCTTCTTCCCTTGCAGCCTGGTCCCGCACCAGGGGCAGAAGTGAATTGGGAAGCCACCTTCGTCTATGACTTCGCCATCGTCCGCGAGTGGCAGCATGTAGAATGAATTCTGGTCGCCCACAGTGACGTCAGAAACGAAAACGAACCTGTATCATCGACGGCTGCCACAAACAGATCGCAGCAGGCGGGCTTCTCATCCCAATCGAAGTTTCCTCCGACGTGGTCCTTAGGTGGAATACAATCGCTCATGTTTTTCTCCGCTCTTGTGCAGTGAAGCGGAGAAGGCCAACGGTACCGACGTAGGAACAGCTGCCGCGAGCCCAGAGGGCCTTCCCGCCCAACCGAGCCTTAAGCCCCCACTTCAGGATCGGCATCCCCAAGCGACTCCCTTCAGGCCCGCAGCGAATAATCGTTAGCATCTTCTTCATTAGATGGAAGAGGATCTTTGCTGGGGGGAAGGAATAGTGCCCTGCGCCTACGTTGCCTGAGGGCGCAGGGCTGCCGGTGGGGACTTTAGCTGGGCATACTGTTCACCGACCATATCAGAGTTTACCTAACCAGGTTGACGCTGGGTAAATTTCACAGGTCGCTTAAGAAAAGCATGCCCTGCACCAAGGGGTCGAGGGGGAGGTGCAGGGCAGTCAGAGGATTTTGGGTATCGTTCACTGACGGTCGCGAGAGTTACCGAAAGGTTAACAGGTTAGGAAGTGCCCGTTTGGTAGGCGGGGCCAGCTAATCCGAGATTGACGGATTTGGGAATTTGTTCCTATTCCATTCTCATGCGCCGGGTATGGAAAGACATTGATGAACTGCTGGAAGCGCTGGCGAGGCGGGCCATCGCAGGGCGGCAAGTCACGCTGTCGCCGGAGACAGTGGCGCTGCTGGTCAACACGCTTCGCGATGCTACGGCTCCTGCGAAACCCAAGCACAAGCTGGATGTCGATCTCTACGCGAGCGGAAGCACAATCTATCGCTTAACGGCTGCGGGCGAGGACGAGGAGATCGTGGGCTGGGCGCGGAACGCTCTCGTTGCGCGTGCTGCGCTGGAAGAGCTTATGCGCCGCTATCCGGAGGCCCGGTTTATGCAGCGGCGGCGTTCGTGGGTTGAGTGGAAGAGCTGATGATCAACTCGCTGACTATGGTGCCCTGCCTCCAGGTGGCTGGGCGGAGGCAGGGCGGTCAGGTGATCTTTGGCATCGATCACTGACGGTCGCGTGAGTACCTGAGAGTTAACAGCCAAGGAAGTGCTCGTTTGGTAGGTGTGCCGGCCTTGCACGTTCAAGGGGGCGTTGAAGGGATGCAGAGGTCTGTGAAGTGTGGCCTCAAGTCACAGACGGACGGCGCTCTACAGCATCCTTTCCGCCGCAGGGAAGCGTCGCGCCGGGGAAGCGCCCTGTGTCGAGATTGCCAAATGCTAGGGGTTAGCGTCCGCCAAGGTCGATCAGCTTGTGCGCAATCGCCTCAGCAATAGCGTTCCACATCTCATCAAGCTCCCGGCAACGTCAATCAGCACCTCGTCAATCACCTTCTCGCCGCGTTCGGCGTGGAGTTGAACGGTGCGCTCGTTTTGGCCGGTTACCCTTGCCGTCTCGGCTGCAAACGATGCAGTGGACAAGTTGTCCATTGCATTCCATCGCGCCTCAGCGCCAGCGGCACCGTGCGCCGTCTCCGGATGCAGTTGCAGATAGATCGCCTTGCGCCGCGCGGTCTGCTTGGCCCTATCGGCGGGCGAGAGTTCCGCACGGCACAAGTTCTCATCGATCATCGCCAGTTCGGCGTGGAGATCGGCAAGGGACGGATCATGTTGCATTGCATGTTGCACGGAGTTGCCGGGCATCGAGGAACGAGGAGTGAACGTCCTGCTACCATTTTGCTACCGAACTCGGTAGCACGAGCCGGTTTAGCTCAGGATGAAGGCGGACTGTAGATCGCGGAAAGGCTTACTATCAAAGGATTTGAGCGGATGGGAGGGGATGATGACGGACGTCTATAAGCGAATTTCAAGACCGGTGCCTTAAACCGCTCGGCCACCCTTCCAGCACTGGCTTCGCACGCGACGTTGCAGTCGGCGAATGCCCGTGTGCTCCGGCATTACAGCGCATGCATTCGCCGCGTCAACCTGTTCTGAGAGGGGCGTAGCGATGAGATCGGGCAGAGCCCGAAGGAAACCCCGCAATTTCCCACAACGGCTGACGCGCATCCTGCAGATGAGCCGCAATAACCGTTGACGTCGGCGCGCAAACGCATGAGAAACGGCGACGTTGCGGACGTGGCGAAACTGGTAGACGCAGCGGACTTAAAATCCGCCGCCTTTTGGCTTACGGGTTCGACCCCCGTCGTCCGCACCAGCCGCTGATCAGCGCTCCCCGCCCACTGCAATATTGATCACTTCAAAGGGGGTCGTGATGACGATCTCTGCCGCCGAGCCAAGCGTGCGGCCCACGCCCCGTGTCAGGCGGCCGATGCTCCGGGAGATCTGGTCGCCGCTGCCGCCGAAGTCGTCCCCGGCGTTGAGCCGTTCGCCGAGCAGCTGGATCAGGAGCGGGTTGTCTGCAAAGCGCGCATGGTTGAACGAATCGCCGCTTGAGAGCGACGAGACATCGACCGTGATTATGCCGAGTTCAGCCAGCGCCTTGTCGTCGCCGTAGTCGCCGACGCGGGGCCTGCTGCCGGCGATGATCGATGAGACCAGCAGCGCGCGGTCGTCGCGCGAGACCATGACGATGAACGGCCGCTCCGGCTTGCCGATGCGGCGCAGCTGGCTCTTGAACACGTCGACGTCGATGTCGGGCGAGGCGAGCACCACGTCGCCGAGGCCGAGCGCCGACTGCTTTTCGCCGGAAATGGCAAACTGGCGCAGGGCTTCCATCGTCAGCCAGTTGCCCATCGAGTGCGCGACAACGTCGATGCGCGTTGCGCCCGCGTCCCTCAGCGTGCGCAGCGTCCGCTCCAACCCGTCGCGCGCCATGGTCGCGGAATTGTTGTCGTAGATGTAGTCCACGGTGCGGCCGGTCGAGGCCCAGGAGAACAGGACGGGTGTGCCCTTGTAACCGGAGTCGTGGATGATCTGGGCGGCGCGGTAGACGGAGTCGTCGAACAGCGTGCGGTAGCCGTGGATGAAGATCAGCGCGCGCCCCTGCGTCTGCTTCAGCCGTTTCTTCAGTTCTGCCTTGAACGCGTCGCCGTCGCGATAAACCGCAACTTCGCTTGGCGCGAAGTGCTTGGCCGCGTCGCGCTTTTGGCCCGATCCCGGCTGTTCGACTTTGCCAGCCTGGTGGACCGCTGGGATCGTGACGTTGACGCGGGCGTAGGAAAGGTCGTCGGCGCGCGAGCCGTCGAACACGTCGGCCGGGTTCGCCGCCTTTCCGCGCGAGGTCGCGATCAGGATCGAGTGTTCGGCGGCGATCGCCTTTTCCTCCGCCGGGATCGCATCGTAAAGGCTGTGCGACTGCGCGGCGCAACCGGCCAGCCCCAGCGACAGAACCATGACAAGGACGATACGCGACTTCAGGCCGAACTCGAGAAACATGCAGACGGATCCGGTACGCAAGCTGGTGACAGTTCTACCGCAAGGCGATATTCGAGGTTCATCAATACTGAGCTGCGGCTATTAGACAACCCGTCTCGGCAAGGCCAGAGGCGCAGGATCAACAAGAGGAAGTCATGACCGGCTTTGAATCGAGCGTGGCGCGCGCTGGCGCGGCGATGCGCGAGCTTTTCCCGGAGACGCCGCTGCAGGAGAACGTCTACCTCTCGCGCAAGACCGGCGCCCGCGTCTTCCTCAAGCGTGAGGACCTGTCGCCGGTGCGCTCCTACAAGATCCGCGGCGCCTTCAACTTCTTCCGCAAGCGAGTCAGCGAAGGCGAGGGCGCAGACCTCTTCGTCTGCGCCTCGGCCGGCAACCATGCTCAAGGCTTTGCCTATGTCTGTCGCCACCTGCAGAAGAAGGGTGTCGTCTTCATGCCGGTGACCACACCGCAGCAGAAGATCGACAAGACGAAGATGTTCGGCGGCGGTCAGGTGGAAATCCGGCTGGTCGGCGACTTCTTCGACGACTGCTATGCCGCCGCGCGCGCGTTTGCAGAGGAAGCCAGCGGCGTCATGGTGCCGCCCTTCGACGACAAGGACATTATCGAGGGCCAGGCGACCGCCGCGCAGGAGATTCTGGAGCAACTGCCGGAAGGCGTGAAGCCCGATATCGTCATCCTGCCGGTCGGCGGCGGTGGCCTGTCTGCAGGCATTACCCGATATCTGGAAGCGAAGGGTGTGCAGCCGCGCTTCGTCTTTGCCGAGCCGGCGGGCGCGGGGAGCCTGCATCGTAGCCTGGAGGTCGGGCGTCGCGTAAAACTGCAGACGGTCGACAACTTCGTCGACGGCGCGGCCGTGGCCGAGATCGGCAGCGAGAACTTCAAACACCTGAAGGCCTTCAGTCCCGACGACGTCAAGCTGGTGCCGGAGAACCGGCTCTGCGCAACGATGATCGAGATACTCAACGTCGAGGGCATTGTGCTCGAGCCCGCGGGCGCACTGTCGATCGACGCGATGAAGGACATCCCGCGCAAGGAGCTGCAGGGCAAGGTCGTCGTCGCCGTCGTCACGGGTGGCAATTTCGACTTTGAGCGCCTGCCGGATGTGAAGGAGCGGGCGCTGCGGTTCGAGGGGCTGAAGAAATATTTCATGTTCCGCTTCCCGCAGCGGCCCGGCGCATTGCGCGACTTCCTCAATCTTCTCGGGCCCGAAGACGACATCACGCGCTTCGAGTATCTGAAGAAGTCGGCGCGCAATTTCGGCTCAGTCCTGATCGGCATCGAGACCAAAGATCCCAAGCAATTCAAGGTGCTGTTGAAGCGTTTTGATGAAGCCGGCTGGACATATCGCGACATCACCGACGACCCGATGATGGCGGAATTCATCATCTAGCGACGGTTGTATCTGCTGCGCTGCACAAGAAAGGGTTTGCTATTCTTCGCAAACTCCCCCATATCCGGCCTCACGAGGCGCATGGGCCGGTTGATCCGGCTTTCCTGAGGGACTGGTTGCGCATCTGTCCGAAGCTGGGTCAGCGATGACTCGCAACGGGCGAGCCCCGCGGCAATGACGCTGCGGGCACGACAGCGCAGCCGAGCGAACCGGAACGTGTTCGCCGCCTTGTCGTCCAAAAAAAGTTACGGCCGTGGCAGGTTGCGCCGCGCCGGTGTTGTTTGCAGCGCGAGCCCACGTGGCCGGCTGCATGAAAGAGATGAATTTGAAAAACGAAATGACTACCGCTGTTGCTCAGGCGACCGAAGGCTTTGGCGCGCTCGGCATTGAAGGCGCGCTGCTGAAGGCAACGCACGCTGCCGGCTTTACTGATCCCAAGCCGATCCAGGTCCAGGCCATCCCGGCGCAGCTTGAGGGCCGCGACATCCTTGGCATTGCCCAGACGGGCTCCGGCAAGACGGCGGCGTTCAGCCTGCCGATTCTCGCGAAGATCGTCGGCCTCGGCACCAAGCGCTCGCCGCGCACCGCGCGTGCTCTGGTTCTCGCACCGACCCGCGAGCTCGCCGTCCAGATCGAGGAGACGATCCGTATCCTCTCCAAGGGCCTGCACATTTCTACCGCGCTCGTCCTCGGCGGCGTGTCGCGCCACACCCAGGTCAAGAAGATGCTTCCGGGCGTCGACGTGCTGATCGCGACGCCGGGCCGCCTCACGGACCTCGTCCGCGAGAAGGAAATCAGCCTCGCCGAGACGCGCTGGCTGGTCCTCGATGAGGCCGACCGGATGCTCGACATGGGCTTCATCAACGACGTGCGCCGCATCGCCCGCGCGATCCACAAGGATCGCCAGACGGCCCTGTTTTCCGCGACCATGCCGGCCGAAATCGAGAAGCTCGCCCGCGAGCTGCTGAACGATCCGGTTCGCGTCGAGGTCGCGCCGCAGGGCACCACCGCCGGCGAGATCAAGCAGAGCGTCATCCTCGCGCGCACCAAGCAGAAGCGTGTGATCCTGTCGAAGATGCTCGCCGACGAGGCGATGAAGTCGGTGATCGTTTTTACCCGCACAAAACACGGCGCCGACCGCGTGGCGCGTGACCTCGATCGCGACGGCTTCGAGGCTGCGGTCATCCACGGCAACAAGTCGCAGAACGCCCGCCAGAAGGCGCTGAACTCGTTTCGCGATGGTTCGGTGCGCATTCTGGTTGCGACCGACATCGCCGCGCGTGGCATCGACGTGCCGGGCATCACCCACGTCGTCAACTTCGACCTGCCCGACGAGGCGGAGAGCTACGTCCACCGCATCGGCCGCACTGGCCGCAATGGCGCCGATGGCATCGCCATCACGCTGTGCGATCCGACCGAGAACTCGAAGCTGCGTCAGGTGGAAAAGATCATACGCATGAAGCTCGATGTCGCGGAATCCTATCTCGATCAGCCGGATCCGGCACCGGCACCGCGTCAGCCGCGCACGGAGGTCAAGCATCCGGAGGCCGCCAACGACGACGTCCAGCACAGGCGGACCCGCAACGGCCCCTACCGGAACGGCCCGAAGGCCGGCAACAAGCCAAAGCGCTTTGGCGGCAAGCCGAACAAGAATGGCGGCGCCCCTCAGGAAGGCGAGCGTCCGGTTGCGGCGAAGCCAAATGCGGGCAAGCCGTTCCGCTCGCGTCGTCGTGGCCAGGGTGGTCGTCGGGCTGCAGCCTGATCCGCTTCAGCATTGGGCCAGTATTGCTGGCCCAATTGCGCCGGCCAGTCCCATGCTTTACGCGTTGCCCCTGACTGTGGAGGACATGGAGGGGGAATCGCATGGCAGGACTGGCTGCGCTGGCGATCGGATACGTTCTGTCGCAATTCTATCGCTCGTTTCTGGCCGTCCTGACGCCGTCGCTCTCGGCTGATCTCGGCGCCAGCAACGCCGAGCTTTCGCTCGCGTCCGGCGCCTGGTTCATTTCCTTCGCACTGTCGCAGTTCGTGGTCGGCGTCTGCCTTGACCGCTACGGCCCCAAGCGCACCGCTGCGGCGCTGATGGGCGTGTGCGGCGGTGGCGGTGCGCTGCTGTTCTCCTTTGCGACCTCGCCCTGGATGATCACCGTCGCCATGGTGCTGATCGGCATGGGCTGCTCGCCGGTGCTGATGGCCTCCGTCTACATCTTCGCCCGCACCTGGTCGCCCAAGCACATGGCGGTGCTGATCTCGTCCTTCGTCGGCTTTGGCTCGCTCGGTAACGTGGTCGGTGCGTCGCCGCTGGCGGCCGCTGCGGATGCCTGGGGCTGGCGTGCGGTGATGATGGGGCTCGGCATCCTGACGATCGCCGTGGCGGTCGCCATCATCCTCTTCGTCAGCGATCCCAAGCGCGACGGGCATGCTGCGGAAGACAACGGCTTTGCCGGCTACATTGATCTTTTCCGCATTCGCGCCCTGTGGGCGATCTTCCCGCTGATGGGCCTCAACTACGTGGCGGCCGCCGGCATCCGCGGTCTGTGGGCTGGCCCCTTCCTGTCTGAGGTGCATGGCGCCGACACGATGCTGATCGGTCAGGTGACGCTCTTCATGGCGATCGCGATGGTCGTCGGCAGCTTTGCCTATGGCCCGCTCGACGCGCTATTCGGCACACGCAAGTGGGTTGCCTTCGTTGGCAACACGATCGGACTCGTGGCGCTCGCATTCCTTGCCATGCAGCCGCTGGCGGACCTCACGACCATCACGGTGCTTCTCGTCATCATCGGCTTGACCGGCTCGGGCTTCGGCCTGCTGATGGCGCACGGACGCGCCTTTGTGCCGGCGCATCTCACGGGCCGCGGCGTCACGCTCCTAAACTTTTTTGCGATTGGCGTGGTGGGCGTCGTGCAGTTCGCGTCTGGCGCGGTGGCAACAGCCGCCGCGGTCGAGGGCGAGCCTGCAGCGACCTATTCCGTGCTGTTCTGGTTCTACGTGGCGCTGCTGGCGATCGCGCTCGTCATCTACCTGTTCGCGCGCGATGCGAGGCCAGAGAAGAAGGCTAGCGCCTGACCTTGCGCCGGCTGAGCCGGTGCCGGTCCCATCCGGTGATGCGCCGGATGAGGGCGTGAGCGGCATCGATCGGCAGGAGACGCATTGCCTTCATCAGCCAGACGAGTCGGCGTGGGAACGCCACCTCGAACCCGCCCGACTGCAGCCCGCGCGCGATTCGGCAGGCTGCGTCCTCGACCGTCATCTTCATCGGCATCGGGATGCGGTAGCGCGTCGTCAGCTGCGTTTCGACGAAGCCCGGATTGATGATCTGCAGGCGGATGTTTAGCCGGTCGAAGTCGTGCCGCAGCGACTGTGCCATGTTGTTGAGCGCGGCCTTCGTGGCGCCGTAGGCGGCGGCTGTCGGGAAGCCGAAATAGGCCGTCACCGAGCCGATGATCGCGATTTGCCCGAAGCCGCGGTCGCGCATGCGGTCGGCCAGCGGCACCAGCCCGTTCAGCACGCCGAACACGTTGACGGTGAAGGTCGAGGTGAAGTTGAGCGTCTCGAGTCGTTCACCCAGCGTTGGCGAGTAGATGCCGGCATTGAAGACGGCGAGCACCACCGGCCCGAGTTCCTTCTCGATCCGGCAGAGCGTGCTCTCCATGCCGGCCTCATCGGTGACGTCGCAGAAGTATTCGACGATTTTCCCCCGCGTCGACTTCGACTCATCTACCAGCTGCGCGAGCCCCTCCTGATCACGTGCGGTCGCCGCGACGACGAACCCCTGGTCTGCGAGGTGAAGCGCAAGCTGGCGCCCAATTCCGGTACTAGCCCCTGTGATCCAGGCTACGCCGTCTCCTGGTGCCGCCCTGTATAATGCCATAAGCCTGGAAAGCCGTTGAAGCGTTGCTGAGAAGATGCTGGTAGAAACTGTTCTACGGAATAAGCTGCCTGCGGGCAAAAACCAACCTTGAAAGCGCGCACGCACATTTCTAGTTTCGCGCCAACGCATGCAGCAGGAAGGACGCGCAAATGACCGCTTCAGTGATTGACGTTATCGGCAACACGCCCCTGATCCGGCTCAACCGCGCGTCCGAGGAAACCGGCTGCGAAATTCTTGGCAAGGCCGAGTTCATGAACCCCGGCCAGTCGGTCAAGGACCGCGCCGGCCTGTTCATCATCCGTGACGCCGAGAAGAAGGGCCTCCTGCGGCCCGGTGGCGTCATTGTCGAGGGCACGGCCGGCAACACTGGCATCGGCCTCACCCTGGTTGCCAAGGCACTCGGCTACCGCACCGTGATCGTGATCCCGGAGACTCAGAGCCAGGAAAAGAAGGATGCGCTTCGCCTGCTCGGCGCCGAGCTGATCGAGGTTCCGGCGGTGCCGTACCGCAACCCGAACAACTACGTGAAGCTGTCCGGCCGTCTTGCCGAGCAGCTCGCACGCACCGAGCCGAACGGCGCCATCTGGGCGAACCAGTTCGACAACGTCGCCAACCGCGACGGCCACATCGTCACCACGGCTCAGGAAATCTGGCAGCAGACCGATGGCAAGATCGACGGCTTTGTCGCTTCGGTCGGCTCCGGCGGGACGCTTGCCGGCATCGCTGCCGGTCTGCGCGAGAAGAGCAAGTCGGTGAAGATCGGTCTCGCCGATCCGCGTGGTGCGGCGCTCCACAGCTTCTACACCAATGGCGAGCTCAAGGCCGAGGGCGACTCGATCACCGAAGGCATTGGCCAGGGCCGCATCACAGCCAACCTTGAAGGCTTCCGGCCGGACTTCTCGTACCAGATCCCGGATGACGAGGCGCTGCCGATCATTTTCCGCCTGATCCAGGAAGAGGGCCTCTGCCTCGGCGGCTCCTCGGGCATCAACATCGCCGGTGCGATCCGTCTTGCCCGCGACCTCGGACCCGGCCATCGCATCGTGACGATCCTTGCCGACTACGGCACCCGCTATCAGTCGAAGATGTTCAACCCGGCCTTCCTGCGCAGCAAGAACCTGCCGATTCCGACCTGGCTCGAGAAGAAGGTCGAAATCGACGTCCCGTACGAGCAGGTGGCCTGATGGCTGCGACGACTGAGCCGCTATTCCGCGACGATGCTTATCTGAAGTCGATGTCGGCGAAGGTCGCCGACATCACGCCCACGGGCGGCATCGTGCTTGACCGCACGGTGTTCTACGCGACGTCCGGCGGCCAGCCGGGCGACACCGGCTTCCTGCTCCGTGCCGACGGGACCGAGATCCGCATTGCCGGCACGGTGACGGGCGAAACCAAGGACGACATCATCCACCTGCCGGTGGACGGCGCGCCGCAGCTTGCGGTCGGCGACGAGGTCACCGGCGAGATTGACTGGGAGCGCCGCCACAGGCTGATGCGCATGCACACCGCCTGCCACCTTCTGACGGTCGTCTGCCCCTTTCCGATTACCGGCGCTTCGGTTGCCGAGGACGACTCGCGCGTCGACTTCGACATTCCAGATGCCAGCTTCACCAAAGAGGACATCAGCGAGCGGCTGATGGAGCTCGTGCGTGCCGATCATCCGGTCTTCGTGAACTGGATCACCGATGACGAACTGATCGCCAACCCGTCGCTGGTGAAGTCGAAGAACGTGCGGCCGCCCGTCGGCTCGGGCCGCATCCGGCTCGTCGGCATCGGCGAAAACGGCAAGGTAGACACCCAGCCCTGTGGCGGCACGCACGTGCGCTCGACGGCCGAGGTGGGCGAGATCCACATCGGTAAGATCGAAAAGAAGGGGCGCGAGAACCGTCGCTTCCGTATCCGTTTTGGCCCAATGCCGGCGGCCTGATCCGCACATTGCCGGATCAGTCACCGGCGCATAATCTGCCCGCGTCGAAGCGGGATGTGCCGGGCTTTTCCGGCGGACAGGCAACGGAGCGTATGATGAGTGAGACCAGCCCCTTCTTGGTGTCGGCAGACTGGCTGCAGGAACGGCTCGGCACGCCGGGACTGACGATCATCGATGCCTCCTGGTACCTGCCGCAGCACAACCGCGACGGCCGCCAGGAATACGATGCAGCCCACATTCCGGGCGCGGTCTTCTTCGACCAGGACAAGGTGGTGGAGCCGGGCAGCAACCTGCCGCACACCCTGCCGCGCCCGGGCGTCTTCGGCCAGTACGCTTCCGCGATGGGCATCGACGAGAAGGATACGATCGTCGTCTATGACGGCCCCGGCCTGTTTTCGGCTGCGCGCGTGTGGTGGATGCTGCGCATCATGGGCGCGAGGGAAGTCTACATCCTCGCCGGCGGCTTCGATCGCTGGAAAGCCGACGGCCGTCCTGTCACGAGCGAACCGACGAAGATTGCTCCGAGCTTCTTCGAGGTCGACTTTGACGCCGAGCGCGTCGTCTCGCTCGACGAGATGCGTAAGATCGTCGAAAGCGGTTCAAAACAGATCGCCGATGCGCGTTCGGCAGGCCGCTTTACCGGCGAAGAGCCCGAGCCGCGTCCCGGTATGCGTTCCGGGCACATGCCGGGCGCGAGGAACGTACCGGTGACGTCGCTGACGCGCGACGGCACGCTGCTGCCGCTGCCTGAGCTCAAGGAGCGCCTGGTGGCTGCCGGCCTCGACCTGTCGCGCCCGGTCGTCACGTCGTGCGGGTCTGGCGTCACCGCCGCGATCATCACGCTGGCGCTGACCTCGCTCGGCCATACGGATAACGCGCTCTATGACGGCTCATGGAGCGAATGGGGCGGGCGTCAGGATACGCCCGTCGTGACTGGAAACGAGTGAATGACCAACGAGTCCGGACCGGGCGGCGGCACGCTGCTCGCCCGCATCACCCATCTCGAAATGCTGGCGCCGCCGCCGCACCGGGTGCAGATGCCGATGGGGCCGCGCCTTGCCGTGTTCCGCGTCAGGAACATGCCGGCTTCCTTCTACCGCTATCTCTACCGCGAGATCGGCAAGCCGCATCACTGGATGATGCGACGCAACGAGCCGGACGCGGAGTTGTCGGCCCTCATCAATGCCGACACCACCGAAATCCACGTGCTCTACGTGGACGGATGTCCGGCCGGCTTCGTAGAGCTGGACTTCTCGCGCATGCCGTCGGAGGCCGAGATTCTCTATTTCGGCCTCATGCCGGAATATCAGGGCAGGGGGCTGTCCAAGTTCTTCCTTTCCGATGGGATCTTCGCTGCCTGGGAGAAGTCGCCCGAACGCGTCGTGATCCATACCAACACGCTCGACAGCCCGCGCGCCCTGCAGCTCTACCAGCGGATGGGTTTCACGCCCTTTGCCTGGTCGCAGGAAGAGGTTGAGCCCTGGCTGTGATTACTCACCTGCGCTGTTAACGAAGCTGAATGCCAGACAACAACGCATTCAGGGTCGCTTCAGTCGCCACCGCAGATAGTCTCACCACAATCCAGCTTTTTCGGAAGGAGACATCCATGAACCGTCGTTTCGTCATTGCCGGTCTTGTCGCTGCCCTGGTCGCTCCTACCGCGGCCATGGCACAGCCTCGTGAAATGCCGTCCGCAGATCGCATCTTCCGCGAGCTCGAGCGGCAACCGCGCATGCAGGTGCCGCCGCAGCGCCGCGTGACCATCAACGAGTTCAAGCGCCGGCCGGAACTGCGCCGCGCTGCCCCGTCGATCGACATTCAGTCGATCAATTTCGCGACCGGCTCGGCGACCATTCCGGCCTCGCAGTATCCGAAGGTCGAGCAAATTGGCATCGCGCTCCGCCGCATCATTGATCGCAACCCGCGTGCCCGCTTCCTCATCGAGGGCCACACCGATGCGGTCGGATCGTGGGAGTCGAACCTCGATCTTTCGGAACGCCGCGCCGCTTCGCTGCGCCAGATTCTGGTCCGCGAGTTCGGCATTTCGCCGCGCGCCCTGGAGACCGTCGGCTATGGCGAGGAATACCTGCTGGTGAACACGCAGGGCGACAGCTGGCAGAACCGCCGCGTCACCATCCGCCGTATCGACCAGTTCCTCCGCTAATTTTCCCTCCTGCTTCCCTGTCTCTGAGCTTGCCCGCCGGACCCTCCCGGCGGGCTTTTTGCTTGAGTACTTTCGCTGCGGAAGGATTCAATTCTGTGTCATGCGAAAGTGCTGGACTGGATTTCAAGGCAGCGCGACAGTCAAGCGCCTGACAGGGCCAGATGAAGCGTTCAAGAGGAGAGGAAAATGCCAGTTGCAGTGTCCCGACGTACTTTTCTGACCGGTTCCGCCGCTGCAGGCGCGCTTGTCGTCATGCATCCTTTCTCGGCGAGGGCGCAGGCCAACCAAGCCCATCTCCGGATCATGGAGACGACGGACCTCCACGTTCACGTCTTTCCATACGATTACTACGCCGACCGCGAGAACCCCACGATGGGGCTCGCGCGCACGGCATCGATCATGGACGCGATCCGCGCCGAAGCGACCAACTCGCTGCTGATCGACAATGGTGACTTCCTGCAGGGCAACCCGATGGGCGATTACATCGCCTATGAGCGGGGCATGAAGGACGGCGACATCCATCCGATCATCGCCGCAATGAACGTGCTCGGTTATGAGGCCTCGACCCTCGGCAACCACGAATTCAACTATGGCTTGGGCTTCCTCGAAAAGACGATCGCCGGCGCAAACTTCCCGGTTGTTTGCGCCAACATCGCCAAGGGCAAGCTCGCCGCCAATGCGCGCGACGACGACCTGCTGCTCAAGCCCTACATCATCCTCGACCGCAAGCTGAAGGACGGCGCAGGCAACGAGCACCCGATCCGCATCGGCCTGATCGGCTTCGTGCCGCCGCAGGTGATGAACTGGGATTCCCGCCATCTCGCCGGCAATGTCGAGGCGCGCGACATCGTCAAGGCGGCTGAAGCCTGGGTGCCGCAGATGAAGGAGGAGGGCGCCGAGATCATCATCGCCATGTCCCACTCCGGCATGGGGCCCGCCAAATATGAAGAGTATCTCGAAAACGCCTCGATCCACGTCGCCGGCGTCGAGGGCATAGACGCGATCGTCACCGGCCACAGCCACCTGGTCTTCCCCGGCCCGCAGTTCGAGGGCGTAGAGGGAGTGGACATCGCGGCCGGTACCGTCAACGGCAAGCCCGGCGTGATGGGCGGCTTCTGGGGCTCGCATCTCGGCTTGCTTGACCTCCTGCTCGAGCGGGATGGCAATACGTGGAAGGTCGTCTCCTCGACCAGCGAGGCGCGGCCAATCTCCGAGCGCGTCGACGGCAAGAACCAGCCGCTGGTCGAGAGCAAGAAGGAGGTCGAGGACGCAGCGCGGCCGTTCCATGAGGCGACGCTGGCCTACGTCCGTGCGCCGGTCGGCAAGACCTCGGCGCCACTGCATTCCTACTTCGCGCTGGTGGCGGACGACCCGTCAGTGCAGATCGTCTCCAAGGCGCAGACCTGGTACATCTCCGACATGCTGAAGGACACGCAGTACAAGAACCTGCCGGTCCTCTCGGCTGCGGCTCCGTTCAAGGCCGGCGGCCGCGGCGGTCCGGACTACTACACCGACGTTCCGGCGGGCGACATCGCGATCCGCAACGTCGCCGACCTCTACCTCTATCCCAACACCGTCCAAGCAGTGGTCATCACCGGCGCGCAGGTAAAGGAATGGCTGGAAATGTCTGCCGGCATCTTCAACCAGGTCGAACCCGGCAAACAGGACCAGCCGCTGATCAACCCGGATTTCCCGTCCTACAACTACGACGTCATCGACGGCGTGACCTACAAGATCGACCTGTCGCAGCCGCCCAAGTACACGCCGAAGGGCGAAGTCGCGAACCCGGAGGCAAGCCGCATCGTCGACCTGCAGTTTGACGGTAAGCCGATCGACCCCGAAGCTCGCTTCGTCGTCGCGACGAACAATTATCGCGCTGGCGGCGGCGGCAGCTTCCCGGAGATCGGCCCGGACAAGGTGGTGTTCGAAGCGCCCGACACCAACCGCGACGTCATCGTCCGCTACATCGTCGAGCAGGGCACCATCAATCCGTCGGCAGACGCGAACTGGTCGTTCGGGCCGCTTGAAGGAACCACAGTGCTTTTCGAGACGGGGCCGAAGGCGGCCGCCTTCATCGGCAAGGTCGAGGGCGTGAGGATCGAGGCTGCCGGTGACGGCGAGGGCGGTTTCGCGAAGTACCGCATCACGCTCTGAGAAACGGACGGGCCGGGGCGCGCTGTCGTCCCGGCCGCTGCCCGTTACGCCTTGTAGATCACCTGCCGAACGTCGATGTACTCGGCGCGGAAGCCTGCCTCACAGTAGTGCAGGTAGAACTCCCACAGCCGCTTGAAGCGGTCGTCGAAGCCTAGCGGTACGATCTTCTCCCATGCCGTCCAGAAGCGCTCGCGCCATTCGGCGAGCGTGCGGGCATAGTCCTGCGGGAAGATGCGCTCGCGCGCGAGCGTGAGGCCGTGCTGCGAGCCGAGCTGCTTGAGGATGGCCGGGGTGGGCAGCATCCCGCCCGGAAATACATAGCGCTGGATGAAGTCAGGCCGCACGCGGTAGCTGTCGAACACCGACTCCTTGATGGTGATGATCTGCATGCCGGCCGAGCCGCCCGCCTTCAGGCACTCGCGCACCTTGCCGAAGAACACCGGCCAGTACTTTTCACCGACCGCCTCGAACATCTCGATCGACGCGATACGGTCGTACTTGCCGGTCTCGTCGCGGTAGTCCTGAAGCTTGATGTCGACCTTGTCGGCGAGCCCGGCATCGAACATGCGCTGGCGCGCGAAATCGTACTGCTCGCGGCTGATGGTGAGGCCGGTCACCTTGCAGCCGATCTCGCGAGCGGCGAACTCGGCGAAGCCGCCCCAGCCGCAGCCGATTTCGAGCACATGGTCGTTCGGACCGATGCCGGTGTCGCGAGCCAGTGCGCGGTACTTGGCCAGCTGCGCGCTTTCGAGATCATTGGCTCCTTCGGCATAAAGCGCCGAGGAATAGGTCATCGAGTTGTCGAGCCACTGCCGGTAGAAGCCGTTGCCGAGGTCGTAGTGCGCGGCGATGTTGCGCCGGGAGCCTGACTTCGTGTTCTCGTTCAGCCAGTGGCGCACGCGCTGAATCATGGTGAGCAGCCAGTTTGACCCGCCTGCCAGCGTCTCGCCAGCCTCTTCGTTGATGACGAAGAGTTCGAGCAGCGTGGTGACGTCCGGGCTGTCCCAGTCACGGTCGATGTAGGACTCGGCCACGCCGATGGTCGCGGCGGTGAAGGCGCGCGAAGGCAGCTTCCAGTTGTGCAGGATGAGCTCGGCATGCGGGCCGGGACCGTTGCCGCCAAGCTCGAGCACGAGCCCCTCAGGCGTGGTCACCGTCAGCGTTCCGCGCGGAAGTTGCATGACGACGCCAAGCACGAAGCGCGCGCGCCGCGGCAACGGTTGCACGACCTCCTCGAAATTTTCCCTGGTCAGCTTGAGCCCCTTCCTGGGCTCCGGTGTCGGCGTCCCTTCCGGCATCGCATTCCCCTCTCTCTGCAAGCCGTAGACCGGCTCTTTTTTCTGGCGAGTTTTCCACGGCATGGGCGCTAACATCAAGAGAGCAGGCGCCAGTGCCATTGTGCCAGCGGCTTTGAGGGGGTATTCCCTCGCCAACCCCTCACTACCGGAGCCGACATGACCACCGGTCTGCCTTTTGACGATTACCGTAACCTGTTGAAATCAATGCCGGGACCCGACGAGCGGGCGCGGGAGCGTGCTGCAGGCCGCAACCAGCAGCTGTCGGCGCAGGGCCCGGCACTCGGCCGCCTCGGCCGCGTTGCCGAGTGGCTTGCCGCCTGGACGGGCCGCGATCCGCAGGTACTGCGCCCGCTGGTCGCGCTGTTTGCGGGCACGCACGGCCTTGCGAAGCCGGGCGTCCAGCAGACCCAGGCAATGGTCGAGCACGCCGCGGCTGGAGGTGCTGCCGTCAACCAGATCTGCGCGGCGCACGACCTTGGCCTGAAGATTTTTGACCTCGCCCTGCACCTGCCGGTCGGCAACATCGCCGTTGAGCCGGCGCTGGACGAGCGCGGCTGCGCGGCCACCATGGCCTTCGGCATGGAAGCAATCGCGGGCGGCATCGACCTCGCCTGCGTCGCGGGTGTCGGCATCGGCAGCAATGTTTCGGCTGCGGCGATCATGGCTGCCATCTTCGGTGGCGAGCCATCGCAGTGGGCCTCGAACGAGGAAGGCGCGCAGGTTGTCGCCGCAGCGCTGGCGCTTCACGGCGCGAACCTCAAGGATCCGCTTGAGGCGCTGCGCCGTCTTGGTGGCCGCGAGATCGCGGCGATGGCTGGCGCCATCCTCGCCGCGCGCATGGAAAAGATCCCGGTCGTTCTCGACGGCTACGCGGCCCTCGCTGCAGCCGCCATCCTGAAGGCGGCAGAGCCGACCGCGATCGACCACTGCATCCTTTCGCACATCTCGACCGAACCGGGCATGGCGCTGGCCGCCAAGAAGATGGGCCTTGCGCCGCTTCTGTACCTGCATCTCGGCGACGGCGAGGGTATGGCAGCCGCCCTGGCAGCCGACCTCATCAAGAACGCGGCACTGATCCACTCGGGAATGGTGATCCGGGGCTGATCGCCCGAAAGACTAGGCGACGCGGCGGCGCGGAGCTGCCGCGGGCTCGTCGACGGGAAGGGCAGGCAGTTCTTCCATCACGCGGTGGGGCGGGAAGATCGCAATGGCTTCCGTCCCCTCGCGCAGCTTCGAGCGTAGCTGGAACTCGCCCCCGTGCAGCTTCATCAGGCCTTGCACGATCGGCAGGCCGAGGCCGGTACCCTGTTCCGCGCTCTTGATCGCGATGGTGCCCTGGCCGAAGGCCGACAGCACGATCGGGATTTCCTCATCCGGAATGCCCGGACCATTGTCCTTCACCGCCACATACTGGCCGCCGCCGGCGGTCCAGCCSRCGCGCACCAGAACTTCGCTGCCGCTTGGCGCGAACTTGATGGCGTTGGAAAGCAGGTTCAGCGTGATCTGGCGCAGCGAGCGTTCGTCCGCGAACAGGCGCGGCAGGGTCGGCTCGTACTGCTGGACGATGCGGATGTCCTTGTTGCGCGCCCTCAACTCCATCAGGTGGCAGCACTCCTCCACCGCCGCCGGCAGCGAGACGGGCTCTTCGGTCAGCTGGTAGCGCTCGGCCTCGATGCGGGAGAGGTCGAGGATCTCGTTGATCAGGTGCAAGAGGTGCCGGCCCGAGCTGTTGATGTCGTTCGCGTATTCCTTGTAGGTGTCGTTCTGCAGCGGACCGAGCACCTCGTTTGCCATCACCTCGGAGAAGCCGAGGATGGCGTTGAGCGGCGTACGCAGCTCGTGGCTCATGGTGGCGAGGAAGCGCGACTTGGCAAGGTTTGCTTCCTCGGCGCGGCGGCGTGCCTCGTCGCTCATGGCATTCGCCGTCTCAAGCTCCGCGATCAGCGCATCCTTCTCCGACCGGAACGACAGCAGCATCAGCGTCGACTGGTGCAGGTGACCGGCGACGTAGGAGAAGAACGGCAGCGAGATGATGAGAACCGCTGCCATGATCGCTTCAACCGGCTCCCATGGGTGGTTGAGTGCAAGCGTCACCGCAAACACGCCGATTGGGATGACGAAGGTTGTGACCAGCGCGCCCGAGAGCGCGGAAGAGATGATCGCCGTCGCGGCAACAGCCATCAGCAGGATCACCGCCTGCAGCACCGGAAACTGGTCGATCTGGCTCTCGGCGCACTCCAGCCACGCGAAATAGGTCCAGCCGATGCTGCTGACGAGGTGGCCGAGCAGGAAGCCGCGACGCACCTGTTCAGGTTTAAGGTCAGCAATGTCCGCCTGGTCGACCTGTCGCGCGATGAGCGCAAGGCCCGCGTAGCTGCAGATGGTGATCAGCGCCCAGATGATGATGTTGCTGCCGAGGCCGGCGAGTAGCCCGCCCGACAGGATGCCGAGCACCAGGATCGGGATGGCGATGGTGCTGTTGGAGATCGACCGTGCATGGAGCTTGAGCAGTTCACGGTCATAGGCCGGATTGCCGGCCTGCTGCGAGAGCTTGTCGCGTGTCTTCTTGATGGCGCGTACGACATCGCCGTTGCGGTGCACCTTGGTGCGATCCACAATGTTCTTGTCAGCGATGGTCGAGCTTTGCAGCGCCATTGCCTGCGGACAGCCTGCCTGAGTTGTACCGCTCTCACGCTAGCCGGCAATGATTAAGAAACTTCATCTTCGACCGGCACAATCCTTGGCAAACCCCGCAATGACCTGCGGAATTCCGCCGTTCTGGGCGCATGTGACCCTTCTCTCCGTGAATGAGGTTGATTGCGCGCGTTGTTCATGCTCGCTTCAGGAAGAGAGGTTCATGGCTAGCTCGCCGCGTCGCGGGAGAGGGCCTGTAGCGGGAGGAAAAGATGAAGCTGTACGACGGAGGCAAGGCGCCCAATCCGCGCCGGGTGCGCGTGTTCCTGGCGGAGAAGGGCATCGAGGTGCCGCTGGTACCCGTCGACATGGGCGCGATGGCGCACCGTGGACCGGACATCGCGCAGAAGAACCCGATGCAGCGCCTGCCCGTGCTGGAGCTTGATGACGGCACGGTGCTCACCGAGTCCGTCGCCATCTGCCGCTACTTCGAGGAACTGCATCCCGAACCTGCCCTGTTCGGCCGCAGCGCGCTGGAGCGTGCACGGGTCGAGGAATGGCAGCGGCGGATGGAGCTCGACCTGTTCCTTCGCGTCGCTCATGCCTTCCGCCACACCCATCCGGCCATGAAGGACTGGGAGGTCCCGCAGGTCGCCGAATGGGGCGAGGCGAACCGGCCGAAGGTGCTCGACTTCCTCGCCTTTCTCGACGGCGAACTGGCCAATCGTGAATTTGCGGCCGGTGACGGCTTCTCCATTGCCGACATTACCGGCATGATTGCGGTAGACTTCATGAAACCGGCAAAGATTCAGATGCCGGAGGAATTTACCTATGTGCGTCGCTGGCACGCGCAGCTTGCCGCGCGGCCCAGCGCCAAGGCGTGATGACACCTGAACTCGAGGACCTAGTAGCGCAAATACGCGCCTGCCGGATCTGCCGCGACGTCCCTTTCGCCGGCCCGCCGCTGCCGCACGAGCCGCGCCCAGTGGTGATGGCCTCGTCGGAGGCGAAGATCATGATTGCCGGGCAGGCTCCCGGTACAAAGGTGCACGCCAGCGGGGTGCCGTTCACCGACCGCTCCGGCGACCGCCTGCGGGAATGGCTCGGTGTGACGTCGGACGAGTTCTACGACACGCGCAACTTCGCGATCGCGCCGATGGGATTCTGCTTCCCGGGGCAGGATGCGAGGGGAGGCGATCTGCCGCCGCGGCGCGAATGCGCCGTCACCTGGCGGGCGCGGCTGATGCAGCTAATGCCGCAAGTGGGTCTCGTGCTTGTCATCGGCCAGTACGCGCAGGCCTGGCACATGCCAGACGAGCGCAAGGCAAACCTGACCGATACGGTTGCCAACTGGCGCGCTGTTTTCATGCGCAATGTAACGCCCCGGGTGCTGCCGCTGCCGCACCCGTCCTGGCGCAATACAGCCTGGCTCAAGCGCAACCCGTGGTTCACCGAAGAATTGCTGCCGGTGCTGCGAACCGAAATAGCGATGCGCCTGCAGCGTCGCGAGTAACGCACACGTGCTGAAATGAGGTCTCGTTATGAGAAAATTTTTCTTGTCGAGGTATAGTTTCGCGACCAGAATAGGGTAATTATTCTAGCGGAGCCCCCTCATGGATCGTCTCGACAGAAAAATTCTGCGCCTTCTGCAGGAAGACTCCACGCTTGCCGTGGCCGACGTCGCCAAGAAAGTCGGCCTGTCGACGACGCCGTGCTGGCGGCGCATCCAGAAGCTGGAAGAGGAAGGCGTCATTCAGCGCCGCGTTGCGATCCTCGACCCGGCCAAGGTGAACACGCGTGTAAACGTGTTCGTCTCCATCCGCACAAACAGCCACAGCATCGAGTGGCTAAAGCGCTTCTCGGAGGTGATCCAGGAATTTCCGGAGGTGGTCGAGTTCTACCGTATGAGCGGTGACGTCGATTATCTGCTGCGCGTCGTGGTGCCGGACATCGCGGCATACGACGCCTTCTACAAGCGCCTGATCGCGAAGATCGAGATCCGCGACGTCTCGTCCTCCTTCGCGATGGAGCAGATCAAGTACACGACGCAGCTGCCGCTCGACTATCTCGTCCTGGACAAGGAGACGGGCGCGAATGCAGCCTGAGCCGCAGCTTGAGCTTGCGGGCATAGCGGGGCGGCTGACAAAACGTCAGTCCGCCTTCTTCATTTCTTCCTTGAGAGCTTCGTCGTGGTACCAGCATTCGCTGTCTGCCACGGCGCGCGAAACCTCGGTCGGCATCTTAGGCTGCAGTAGCTGACGGCGGCCGAGCAGTGCCTTCCGAAAGTCGATGATCTGGGCAGTCTTGCCGCTGCTCGGGGTCTGGGTTCCGTACTTCATTACGACGGTCCTTCCAGTTGCAGGCATTCCGCTAGGGCACAGAATACGCCTTGCCCCGCCCCGATCAACAAGATTGCACATAAATTGTTCCACGATACTGCTGTCGGTCGATGCTCGCGGAAGCGTCGTTGCACATTTTATAAGCAGACTGATTTTCTTCTATGCATGAGGGGGCGGTCCAGCGCCCGGACAAACCAAAACCCTCGGCCCGCCGGATTCCTAGTGAATCCACGGGCTTAGCGGGCTTTTAGGCCTCGATTTGAAACTGGCACGCCCCTTGCATTTCTCTTAGCGAACGCCCGGACGGCCGGTGGGGCCCGCCGGGCAGGAACAAAAGACTAAGAGCGGCATGAGAGGCTCAAATGACGAAGTATAAGCTCGAATACATCTGGCTCGACGGCTACACGCCGGTTCCGAACCTGCGCGGCAAGACGCAGATCAAGGAATTCGCCGAGTTCCCGACGCTGGAGCAGCTGCCGCTTTGGGGATTTGATGGCTCCTCCACCCAGCAGGCGGAAGGCCACTCCTCGGACTGCGTGCTGAAGCCGGTTGCACACTACCCGGACCCGGCTCGCACCAACGGCGTGCTCGTCCTCTGCGAGGTCATGATGCCGGACGGCGTCACCCCGCATCCGTCGAACAAGCGTGCGACCATCCTCGACGACGAGGACGCATGGTTCGGCTTCGAGCAGGAGTATTTCTTCTACAAGGACGGCCGTCCGCTTGGCTTCCCGGAGCACGGCTACCCGGCACCGCAGGGTGAGTACTACACCGGCGTCGGCTTCAAGAACGTCGGCAGCGTCGCGCGCCAGATCGTTGAGGAGCACCTCGACCAGTGTCTTGCCGCTGGCCTGAACCACGAGGGTATCAACGCCGAAGTCGCCAAGGGCCAGTGGGAATTCCAGATCTTCGGTAAGGGCTCGCGCACCGCTGCTGATCAGATGTGGGTCGCTCGCTACCTGCTGATGAGGCTCACCGAGAAGTACGGCATCGATATCGAGTGGCACTGCAAGCCGCTTGGCGACACCGACTGGAACGGCTCGGGCATGCACTGCAACTTCTCCACGAAGTACATGCGCGAAGTCGGCGGTAAGGAGTACTTCGAGGCTCTGATGGCGCAGTTCGGCAAGAACCTGATGGAGCACATCGCCGTCTACGGTCCGGACAACGACAAGCGCCTGACCGGCAAGCACGAGACCGCTCCATGGAACAAGTTCAGCTACGGCGTTGCTGACCGCGGCGCTTCGATCCGCGTCCCGCACTCCTTTGTCAACAACGGCTACAAGGGCTACCTGGAAGACCGTCGTCCGAACTCGCAGGGCGACCCGTACCAGATCGCTTCGCGCATCCTGAAGACGATCTCGGAAGTCGCGCTTCCGGCAGTCAAGGCAGCGTAAGTCCTCCCAAGACAACGCACCGAAAAAGAGCAGGGGAACGCTCAACAGGCCCGGCGGCAACGCCGGGCCTGAACTGTTTTGGGGCGGGATGATCGGGCCGGAGAAGCGGGACGGGCAGATGGTCTTCGTCGGGCTGAGGGGGCATTGTTGGGCATCGCGGTCAGCACGGCGCGTGCGGCCTGCGGCTCCGTGTTCAGGTAACGGACCTCGCTGGAGAGGCGGGATCAATTGGCATGGGGGGGCGCAGTAGCGGGAAGGGGCGCGGAGTTGAAGCGCTGTGCCCCTCGTGACGGTTCAGGCATGGATCCTCGGCTCAAGGCCGAGGATGACGAAGCTTCAGATGTGTCCGGGACGATGTCGCTGTCGTTCCTGCTTCAACGCTGCTGATAATGGGCCCGGCCGAGATGCTCACCGAGATCATGCGCTTTAGCAATGTAATCGTAATCGGCGGCACGCTCGGCTAGAGGCCTCCGCCAAGTCTTCTTCCGCTTCCCTTTTTGGCGCTTGCGCAAACTTTCTCCACTCGCTGAATTATCCAGCGTGGCGGCGATGGTCCGTCCGACTTGCTGGAGAGAGCATCTCCACCTTCGTCATCCTCGGGCTAGACCCGAGGATCCATTCCGGAACCTATCCGTCGAACCAGCGTGCAGAATGGCATGTCGAGAGACTTGCCGCCGCCGCGAGGTACGGGCGCCCCACAATCGGCCCCTGTACCGCGTTTCATCATTCGAGCCCGGTTGGAGGTGTCCAATCCCAAAACAAAAAAACCGGCGGAGTTGCCTCCGCCGGCTCATTAATCTGAAATCCGGTCCGGATCAGACCGAGTAGTACATGTCGAACTCGACCGGGTGCGGGGTCATCTCGAAGCGCATGACCTCGGCCATCTTCAGCTCGATGTAGGAGTCGATCTGGTCGTCGTCGAACACGCCGCCGGCCTTGAGGAAGCCGCGGTCCTTGTCGAGGCTCTGGAGAGCTTCACGCAGCGAGCCGCAGACGGTCGGGATCTTCTTGAGCTCCTTCGGCGGCAGGTCGTACAGATCCTTGTCCATCGCCTGGCCCGGGTGGATCTTGTTCTTGATGCCGTCGAGGCCGGCCATCAGCATCGCAGCGAAGGCGAGGTACGGGTTCGCCGTGGGGTCCGGGAAGCGGACTTCGAGGCGCTTCGACTTCGGGCTGGAGCCGAACGGGATGCGGCAGGAAGCCGAGCGGTTGCGTGCCGAATAGGCCAGCAGCACCGGAGCCTCATAGCCCGGGACCAGACGCTTGTAGGAGTTGGTCGACGGGTTGGTGAAGGCATTCAGCGCCTTCGCGTGCTTGATGATGCCGCCGATGAAGTACAGGCAGTTTTCGGAAAGGCCAGCATACTCGTTGCCTGCGAAGGTCGGCTTGCCTTCCTTCCAGATCGAGATGTGGACGTGCATGCCCGAGCCGTTGTCGCCAAAGATCGGCTTCGGCATGAAGGTCGCGGTCTTGCCGTAGGCATTGGCGACCTGGTGCACGGCGTACTTGTAGATCTGCATCTTGTCGGCGTTGCGCACCAGCGTGTCGAACTTGATGCCGAGCTCGTGCTGTGCGGCAGCAACTTCGTGGTGGTGCTTTTCGACCACGACGCCCATCTCGGACAGGACGCTCAGCATCTCGGAGCGCATGTCCTGCAGGCTGTCGATCGGCGGAACCGGGAAGTAGCCGCCCTTGACGCGCGGACGGTGGCCGAGGTTGCCGGTCTCGTAGTCGGTGTCGTCGTTGGACGGCAGCTCGCTGGAGTCGAGCTTGAAGCCGGTGTTGTACGGGTCGGCCTTGTACTTGACGTCGTCGAAGACGAAGAATTCAGCTTCCGGACCGACGAAGACGGTGTCGCCGATGCCCTCGGCCCTCAGATAGGCCTCAGCCTTCTTGGCCGTGCCGCGCGGGTCGCGGTTGTAGGCCTCGCCCGAGACCGGGTCGAGGATGTCGCACATGATGACCATGGTCGACTGTGCGAAGAACGGGTCCATGTGAGCCGTTTCCGGATCCGGCATCAGGACCATGTCGGACTCGTTGATTGCCTTCCAGCCTGCGATCGAGGAGCCGTCGAACATTACGCCATCAGCGAACATGTCCTCATCGACTGCGATCACGTCCATCGTGACGTGCTGCAGCTTGCCCTTGGGGTCGGTGAAGCGGAGATCGACGAACTTTACTTCGTTGTCGGCAATCTGCTTCATGATATCAGCGGCTGTCGTCATTTCCTGTTTCCCTGTGAAAAATTCGTTCTTGTTGCGGCAGACGTCAGATGGCGTCGACGCCGGTCTCGCCGGTGCGGATGCGGACAACTTCCTCGACGTTGGAGACGAAGATCTTGCCGTCACCGATGCGGCCCGTCTGGGCGGCCTTGCGGATTGCGTCGATCGCCGTTTCCACGTTCTCATCGGCCAGCACGACTTCGATCTTCACCTTCGGGAGGAAGTCGACGACGTACTCGGCACCGCGGTACAGCTCGGTGTGGCCCTTCTGGCGGCCAAAGCCCTTGGCCTCGGTGACGGTGATACCCTGAAGCCCGACTTCCTGAAGGGCTTCCTTCACCTCGTCGAGTTTGAAGGGCTTGATGATCGCCTCGATCTTTTTCATGCGCTGGTAGCCTCCGGTGGGATAAAGAGGATGTCAGGTCCCGCTTCGCCGACATGAATGCAGGAAGCATGCCAATCCGGCGAAGCGACATGCTAGCGTGGCACGGCTGCGTAACCGCAGGAAATGCAACGATTAGCCGGCCTGCCGCATCGCGTCAGGCATCGTAGCTGCCTGGGGTGCATATGCGGTGGGCTTGGGGAGTGATGAAATAGTATGCAAAGTGCTCATGCAATAGGCAATTCTGTCATGCTGCTGACGCCTACAGAAATGGCAGAAGCTGATCGCCTGACGATCGAGCGCGGACCATTCGACGGCTACGGCCTGATGCGCAACGCTGGAAGCGCGATCGCCGCCGAGTTGCTGCGCCGCTATCCCGACGCGCCTTCCTTCGACGTGCTGTCCGGTCCCGGCAACAATGGCGGCGACGGCTATGTGGTCGCGCAGTTGCTGGCCGAGGCGGGTGTTGGCGTCCGCCTCTTTGCCTATGGTACGCCACGAAGCGGCAGCGATGCGGGGCTTGCGGCTCGCGATTGTCCGCTCCGGGCGGAACTGCTCGAAAGCTTTGCGCCGGAGAAGGGGCATGTGGTTGTCGACGCGCTCTATGGCGCCGGCCTGTCGCGCGGGCTGGATGGAGTAGTCGCGAAAGTGGCAGCGGCCTGTAGCGATGCCGGTGCCCGCGTGGTGGCCGTCGACCTTCCCTCCGGCCTGTCGGGCGAGACCGGCATGCCCCTTGGAACCTCCTTTGAGGCCGAACTGACGGTCACTTTCTTCCGCCTGAAGCCGGGGCACCTGCTGGAGCCGGGCCGCAGCCTGTGCGGCGAGACGCTGGTGGTCGACATCGGCATTCGTGACGAGGTGCTGGAGGCGATCCGGCCGAAAACCTTCGTCAACCGCCCGGAGCTCTGGAGCCATGCCTTCCCGCGCCCCAACCGCGACCAGCACAAATACTCGCGCGGCCATGCCGCGGTCTTCTCGGGAGGCACATCCTCGACGGGTGCCGCCCGCCTGTCGGCGATGGCTGCCGCTCGTGCCGGGGCAGGGGCCACGACGGTTTATTCGCCAGCCAGCGCGATATCGACCAACGCCGCGCACCTGACCTCGATCATGCTGCGCAAGGTCGATGATGCCGATGACCTGCGCGAAACCTTCTCCGACCGGGAGCCGGAGGCGATCGTGCTCGGTCCCGGCTATGGCCTGCGCCGGCCCGTCCGCGAGATGGTGCTGGCGGTGCTGGAGCAATCAGGCAAAGGCCTACTCGTGCTTGACGCAGATGGCATCACCGCATTTCGCGAGGAGCCTCAGGCGTTGTTTTCCGCAATCGGGCAGTCGGCGCGCGAGGTGGTGCTGACGCCGCATGAGGGCGAGTTCGCCCGCCTGTTCCCTGAAATCCCGGGCACCTCCAAGCTGGAGCGGGCACGAGAGGCCGCGGCGCTTTCAGGCGCGGTGGTCGTCCTGAAAGGGCCGGACACGGTCATTGCGGCGCCGGACGGTCGCGCCGCCATCAACGCCAACGGCACGCCGTGGCTGGCGACAGCCGGGTCCGGCGACGTGCTGGCCGGAATCATTGCAGGCCTTGCCGCTCAGCGAATGCCAGCGTGGGCGGCTGCATGCGCTGCCGTCTGGCTTCACGCGGAGGCCGCCTCGCGCTTCGGTCCCGGCCTCATCGCCGAAGACTTGCCGGGGCTGCTGCCGCCGCTGCTTGGCGAGTTGCTATAGGTTAACGGCTTTTTGCAGTGCCATCGCGCCGTGCGGGGCGCGGACCTTGCCCTCGTGGATGAAGTAGACGAACACGTCGCGCGGCTTCTTCTCCGCCTTCGTCGACGGATCCGCATAGGGCAGCTCGTCCGGCTGGCCGCCCGCCGCCCATTCCTTCACCCGTTCGGCCCAGCGTTTTAGCTCCGCGTCGGCATAGCAATGCTCGTTGTCGTCCTTGCCGCGCTGCAGGCGGGCATAGACGAAGCCGCCGGTGACGTCGGCGATTTCTGGATAGGTGTCGTGATGGGCGTAGACGATCGCCGCGCCATAGTTGCGCGCCAGCGCGACGAAGTCCGGCGAGATGAAGCTGTCATGCCGCACCTCCAGCGCGTGGCGCAGCGGAACGCCGTCCTGCTTGTCGGGCAGCAGCTTGAGAAACCCCTCGAAATCGTCGGGGTCGAACTTTTTCGTATGCGCGAATTGCCAGAGGATCGGCCCAAGCTTGTCGCCCAGCTCGCTGATCCCCGAGCTGAGGAACTTTGCGACGGACTCTCCCGCTTCGGCCAGCACTCTGCGGTTTGTCGAATAGCGGATCGCCTTGATTGAGAAGACGAAGCCGTCGGGCGTCTCGGCGGCCCACTTCGCGTAGGTCGCCGGCTTGAAGGTCGAGTAGTAGGTGCCGTTGACTTCGATGGTCCGCACCTGCTGGGCGGCATATTCCAGCTGCCGGGATTTCGGAAGCTTGTCAGGATAGAAGGATTCGTCCCAGGGCTCGAAGGTCCAGCCGCCCATGCCGGCACGAATCTCTCCCGACTTCGCCATTCCGTTCTCCCTATTCGGCCGCTTCCGGCCGCTTGATGCCCGGTCGCCGCTCCAGCAGCTCCTTCAGGAACTGGCCGGTGTAGCTGCGCGGCTCGGCGACGACGTCCTCCGGCGTGCCGGCTGCTACCAGCTCGCCGCCGCCGTCGCCACCGTCAGGACCAAGGTCGAGCAGCCAGTCGGCGGTCTTGATGACCTCAAGGTTGTGCTCGATGACGACCACGGTGTTGCCCTGGTCGACCAGCTCCTGCAGCAGCTCGAGCAGCTTCGCGACGTCGTGGAAGTGAAGGCCCGTCGTCGGTTCGTCGAGGATGTAGAGCGTCTTGCCGGTCGCCTTGCGGGACAGTTCCTTGGCGAGCTTGATGCGCTGCGCCTCGCCGCCTGACAGCGTCGTCGCCTGCTGGCCGATGCGGATGTAGCCGAGGCCCACCTTGTGCAGCGTCGCCAGCTTGTCGCGCACCGCCGGAACTGCCGAGAAGAACTCAACGCCTTCCTCCACGGTCATGTCGAGCACGTCGGCGATCGACTTGCCCTTGAACTGCACCTCGAGCGTCTCGCGGTTGTAGCGCTTGCCGTGGCAGACGTCGCAGGTCACGTACACGTCCGGCAGGAAGTGCATCTCGATCTTGATGACGCCGTCGCCCTGGCAGGCTTCACAGCGGCCGCCTTTGACGTTGAACGAGAAGCGGCCCGCCTGGTAGCCACGCGCCTTGGCCTCCGGCAGTCCCGCGAACCAGTCGCGGATGTGGGTAAAGGCGCCGGTATAGGTTGCCGGGTTCGAGCGCGGCGTACGACCGATCGGCGACTGGTCGATGTCGATGACCTTGTCGATGAATTCGAGACCCTCGATCCGGTCGTGGTCGGCGGGGTGCTCGCGCGATCCCATGATGCGGCGCGATGCCGCCTTGAACAGCGTCTCGATCAGGAAGGTCGACTTGCCGCCGCCGGACACGCCGGTCACGGCCGTGAATGTACCGAGCGGAATTTCCGCCGTCACGTTCTTCAGGTTGTTGCCACGGGCGCCGACGACGCGGATGTACTTGCCCTTCTTGGGCTTGCGGCGTTCGCCCGGCACGGCAATTCCCATTTCGCCCGACAGGTACTTGCCGGTGAGCGAGTTCGGGTTGGCCATGATCTCGGAGGGGGTGCCCTGCGCCACCACCTGGCCGCCATGGACGCCGGCAGCCGGACCGATGTCGACCACGTAGTCGGCGTGCAGGATCGCGTCCTCGTCGTGTTCGACGACGATGACGGTGTTGCCAAGGTCGCGCAGGTGCTTCAGCGTGTCGAGCAGCCGCGCGTTGTCGCGCTGGTGCAGGCCGATCGACGGCTCGTCCAGCACGTAGAGCACGCCGGTGAGGCCCGAACCGATCTGCGAGGCGAGGCGGATGCGCTGGCTCTCGCCGCCCGACAGTGTGCCCGAGTTGCGCGACAGCGTGAGGTAGTCGAGGCCTACGTCGTTCAGGAAGCGCAGGCGCTCGCGGATCTCCTTGAGAACGCGCACCGCGATCTCATTCTGCTTGTCGGACAAGAGGCCGGGCAGCCCACGGAACCACTCGTCCGCCTTGCGGATCGACATTTCAGTGACCTGGCCGATGTGCAGCCCACCAATCTTGACCGCCAGCGCCTCCGGCTTCAGGCGATAGCCGTTGCAGGCAGGGCAGGGCGTCGCCGACATGTAGCGCTCGATCTCCTCGCGCATCCAGGCGGAGTCGGTCTCCTTCCAGCGGCGGTCGAGATTGGTGACGACGCCCTCGAAGGTCTTCGTCGTCTTGTAGGCGCGGGTGCCGTCGTCGTACGAGAACTCGATCTTGCGGTCGCCGGTGCCATGCAGGATGGCGTGCTTGGCTTCCTCGCTCAGATCGCGCCAGCGGTCGCCGACCTTGAAGCCGTAGGCCTTGCCGAGCGCTTCCAGCGTCTGCAGGTAATAGGGCGAAGAGGACTTCGCCCACGGGGCGATCGCGCCCTCGCGCAGCGAGACGTGCTCTTCGGGAACGACGAGGTTCGGGTCGATGGCGCGCTGCGAACCGAGGCCGTCACAGGCAGGGCAGGCGCCAAACGGGTTATTAAACGAGAACAGGCGCGGCTCGATCTCCGGGATCGTGAAACCCGAAACCGGGCAGGCGAACTTTTCGGAGAACAGGATGCGCTCGTGCGTGTCGTTCTTCGACTTGTTCACGCCGTCGGCGCTGGTCTGGTCAGCCGGCAGCGGCTTGTCCGCGAACTCGGCGATGGCGAGGCCATCCGCGAGCCGCAGCGCGGTTTCCAGCGAGTCCGCAAGGCGCGAAGCGATGTCGCTGCGCACCACAAGGCGGTCGACCACCACGTCGATGTCATGCTTGTACTTCTTGTCGAGCGCGGGAACATCAGCGATCTCGTAATAGGTGCCGTCGACCTTGACGCGCTGAAAGCCCTTCTTCTGCAGCTCGGCGAATTCCTTGCGGTATTCGCCCTTGCGGCCGCGCACGATCGGCGCGCTGATATAGAGGCGCGTGCCTTCCTCGAGCTCAAGGATGCGGTCGACCATCTGGCTGACCGTCTGGCTCTCGATCGGCAGGCCGGTGACCGGCGAGTAGGGCACGCCCGCACGCGCAAACAACAGGCGCATGTAGTCGTAGATCTCGGTGACGGTGCCGACCGTCGAACGCGGGTTCTTCGACGTCGTCTTCTGCTCGATGGAGATTGCCGGCGACAGGCCGTCGATCTGGTCGACGTCCGGCTTCTGCATCATCTCGAGGAACTGGCGCGCATAGGCCGAGAGGCTCTCGACATAGCGGCGCTGGCCTTCCGCGTAGATCGTGTCGAAGGCGAGCGACGACTTGCCGGAGCCCGATAGTCCCGTCATCACGATCAGGCTGTCACGCGGCAGGTCCAGATCGATGTTCTTGAGGTTGTGCTCGCGCGCGCCGTGGATGGAAATGAATTTATGGTCAGCCATGAGCCGTCCGTCGCCCTGCCAGGTGGTTGAGGCCGGCATCGGACCGGCCGAACCTATATGGTACTTGTGATGCTCCCCGTCGAGCCTGACCGAGGTAGGCGGATAGAGCTTCTCGCGCGTTCCAGCCCGAAGCGCAAGAAAAAAGAACAGAGAGCGAACGACTTCCTGACAGTGTTATGGCAGGAGCCCGCCCGGAGGAACAGTCGGGGATCACGAATTGTTTCGCTCGACCCTTTGCGGGTTGACCTTGCGACACGGCATCTTAGACTCACACCTGTTGGATGAGCTCGCGGAGCTACCGCTCGCAGAAACCTCGGAGGCGCGAGGTATGCGGCTCAGCTTGAAGCCACCAACACAGGATGAAACCTAGCACGGAGGGAGGCATGACCCCGCCTGACCAACGTTATAGGCTTCGCCCCGTAGCGAAGCCACAGTAGTCCAAACCCTGGATTTGTGGCGCTGGCCCGCTTGAACCAGCGGAGTTGGCTACTGCTTCACCCACAATTTGGCTCATAGTCGGATCTTCGGGCAGCGGCCCGAGACGCATCCGAATTAATTCCGGCAGTTCCGTGCCGGTACAGGGAACAGAGGTTCCTATGGCCCCGTCTGGATCTTGAGTGATCGGCGGGGCCCTATCTTTTGCTGGCGAGTGTGGGAGTTCGCAGCACCATGGTTGCTGCCAGGTCAATGATCTGGTAAAGAACAAAGAGCGAACAATATAACTGTGGACGAGATGCGCCGGCCCCGAAGCGGGCGGCGCACCGCCGGCCCACTTGTTCTAAGGTGCAGAACATTTCTTTGGTTTCGGACGAGCGCAGGAGAGAGTCATGGCCGGCAGTGTGAATAAGGTCATTCTGGTAGGAAATCTGGGCGCCGATCCCGAAATCCGGCGCCTGAATTCGGGTGATCCGGTCGTCAATCTCCGCATCGCAACCTCGGAGACCTGGCGCGACAAGATGTCGGGCGAGCGCCGCGAAAAGACCGAGTGGCACAATGTCGTGATCTTCAACGACAACCTTGCCAAGGTCGCGGAGCAGTATCTTAAGAAGGGCATGAAGGTTTACGTGGAGGGCTCGCTGCAGACCCGCAAGTGGACCGACCAGCAGGGCCAAGACCGGTACACGACCGAGGTTGTGCTGCAGAAATTCCGCGGCGAGCTGCAGATGCTCGACAGCCGCGGCGAGGGCGGCGGCCAGGTCGGCTATGACCGTGGCGGCCAGGGCAGCAGCCGTGGTGGTGACTTCGGCTACTCCGGCGCCGGCGATGATCGCGGCGGCTCGGGCGGCGGCGGCGGTGGCGGCTACTCGCGCGACCTCGACGACGAGATTCCGTTCTAAGAACGTCTCAGGCTTCTGAAAGAGGGCTGCGCCTGCAGCCACGAAAGCCCTGCCGATCATCCGGCGGGGCTTTTTGCATTGGAATGGCATTTTCGCGGCAGTCGAAGTCAGCGTTACCGGTGCGTAGGCCAGAGGTAACGGTCCCGGCTTACGCCACCACAGCTCCACCGCTGCGATAGACGGCGATGTCAGCCATGACCCCCAGCTCCTTTATGAAGGCCTGCGGGTCGAAGCCTTCGGCAGTCTGGCGGGCGAGGGCGGCCTGACGCGCCGCTTTATAGGCGGCCTCGTCACGCCACTGTACGAAGGTGACGACGTTGAACTGCCCCGGTCCATCGAACTGTTCGAGGATCAGGTTCCGCTCGCAGCCATCGGCTTGGTCCAGCGCGTCATGGGTCTTCTTCACCCGCTCGAGAAAGCGGTCGAGCGACTGCGGCGGGACGATGAACTTGTCGACGCGATAAAGGGGGGAGGCAGACATGGCGTTCTCCTTCAACCGACCGCTTGATTAAATCAGATTGACAACATATTGTCAAAAAGGAAGCGGGAGAACACGTCGTGTCAGCTACCTCCGAAGACCTTGGCCAGCTGGTGCTGGAAGTCTTTCGCCTCAACGGCAGCCTGCTCGCCGCCGGCGACGAGGTGGTTGGTGCGTTTGGGCTGACGAGTGCGCGCTGGCAGATCCTCGGCGCAGTGATGCGAAAGTCGGAGGGCCAGACCGTCGCCCAGATCGCCCGCGAGGCTGGCGTCACGCGTCAGGCAGTCCAGCGCATCGCGAACGCGCTAGCCGGCGAGGGGCTGCTGGTCACGGTTGATAACCCGCGCGACAGGCGCGCACCGCTGCTTGAGGTCACCGATAGGGGGCGTGATATCTACCGTCAGGCAGATGGCGCGCGCCGCAAGTGGCTGGGGGCAATCGCCGGAGACGTTGCAGCAGAGGATCTCGCTGCTGCAGTTAGTCTGCTGCGGCGATTGAGAGGTTCTCTCGAAGCCGCGGGCTGAGGAACTACCGGTCGGCGACGACCGCTGCCGGTCTTATCCGGTCGAGCACCTTCTGCAGCAGGCGCTTTCCCTCGGTCAAGGCGGCCGGGAACAGGAAGTAAACACTCGCCAGCCAGCACAGGCTGATCGCGCAGCCCGCAATCACGAGCCTGACCAGCGGCGCATGATCGGCAGCCGCGTCGAAGGCGATGTACCCCGCGACTCCGGTTGCTCCCGCGAGCAGGATGACCCGCGAAAACTGTCCGGCCAGTTGGCCGAGCGTGACGTCGATCTGCGACGTCACCAGCGGCCAGCGCATCATCGTCGCCACCAGAGCCACGAAGATAAATCCGATCGCCACGGCCTCGAGACCGTGCGCCACCGTGACGAAGGTGACGGCGACGGTGAGCCCATCGATGATGACGGCGTAGATGAACCAGGTTCCCGGCTTGCCGAGGCCGTAGAGCAGGCCGTGATCGAGGGCAGCGCCGATGGTCATGATGCCGGCAATCGCAAAGCCCTGTGCCGCGCCGATGCTCGGCTGCCACTGCGGGCCGAAGATGACCGGCACGAGAAGCGGCGCGCAAACCGCGATGAACACCATGATCGGCGTCACCAGCGCATAGGCCACCGCCTGCGCCATGTCGTAAGCCGACGCGATCCTCTTACGGTCCACCCGAAGCTGCGAGAACACCACCGTCGAGACCGGCGTGATGGCCGTGACGGTAAGGTCCTGCGCAACCTGGATCAGCCGCTGCGCGACGTTGAGATAACCAAGTCCGTTGAGGCCAAGCGTTGCGGCGACGATCGTGTTCTCGGCCGAGGCCCGCGCCATGGCCGTGAATTCAACCGCGACGACATTGAAGCCGAACACCGCCATGCGGCGGAATTCGCCGAAGTGGAAGGCGCTTGACGGCACCCATCGCGCGGCGATCCAGATCATCACCGTGCCGGTAAGCTGGGCAATCAGCGTCTGCGCGACCAGCGCCCAGACCCCAAAACCGCTCAGCGCGAGGGTTATTGCGACAATCTGGCCAATCACGCCGGACAGCATCGCCTGACGAGCGATCAGATCGAACCGCATCCGGCGGCGCAGCATGGCATTGGGCACCGAGCCCACGGCAGCGAACAGGACGACCGGCGCGAGCCCCCACAGGATCGGCACGACGTCCTTCACCTCCAGGAACATCTGCAGCGGATAGCCCAGCAGGCCAAGCCCGAAGGAGAGAATCGTTCCTGCGATGCAGGAGTACCAGAACGCGGTGCTGAAATGCTCCGGCGTCGGGTTCTGCGCCTGGACCAGATAGGTGGAAAAGCCGAGGTCGGAGAGCAGCGTAAGGAAAGGGATGATCGACAGCGCGATCGCGACGAGTCCGAAATCCGCAGGCGCGAGCAACCGCGCGAGGATCACGACGGTCAGCAGCCCGCTCAGCCTGCTGAACCATTTTTGCGCGGTCATCCAGAGGACGCTGCCCGCTGGCGTACTGGAGAATTTCTGCTGGGGTTCGGATGTCACGTCTCGCAGCCTTCGGGACGGCAGCTCAGTTGCCCGCCAGCATATTCATGCCCCGACAGCTGCGTCCATTTAGCCGAAAGGCTAACGGCGTTGGCTCGTCGCCAATCCAAGGCGCGATAGGTGAGGACGGACAGGAAAAAGGCGCCGCGGTGACCCGCGGCGCCCTGATTTTCGCAGTGGGACGAGCGGCTAGTCCTCGTCGCGGCCCATCCGCGCCAGCCCCTTGAACACGTAAGGAGCGAGCAACGCGATGATGGCGATGCCGATCATCGTCGCCGAGCTCCAGTGCTGGAACAGGATCATTGGGTCGCCCTGACTGATCTGCAGCGAGCGGCGCAGCGCCAGCTCCGCCATCGGTCCGAGGATCAGGCCGACGATCGCCGGCGCGATCGGATAGTCGTACCGTCGCATCAGGAAGCCGAGCACGCCGAAGGCGACGAGCAGCAGCAGTTCCACCACCGACGGATTCGCGGCAATCGTGCCCATCGTCGCGAAGACAAGGATGCCGGCATAGAGCCATGGCAGCGGGATCTTCAGGAGCTTCACCCACAGACCGACGAGCGGCAGGTTGAGGATCAGCAACATCACGTTAGCGATGAACAGCGAGGCAATCAGCGCCCAGACGAGGCCGGCATGCTGCGCGAAAAGCAGCGGGCCGGGCTGGATGTTGTACTGCTGGAAGGGAAAAATCCCATGCAGGGCCTTTCAGTTCGGAGCCATTCCGGCCGATTACTTCAGTGATAATGGGGTACGATATGACGTTTGTTGCCCCGCTGCGTGCCAGATGCGCGTTCGCATGTTGACGCGGCTGCGCGCGAGGGCCATTTCCAAGCAAGTTTTGAAGGAACGTTCAGCCGATCATGTGCCAGCTTTGCGGAGAGTCCAGCTTTGGGGCGCATGCCATCTCGATCTCCGAGCGTCCGCGCCAGCTTCTTGGCGGCTTGCGCTGGAGCGGCACGCATGAGCAGGCGGCGTCCGGCGAGACAGAAGCCTTGCTCCGTCGCGTGCAGGCTTTTTCTGAAAGGCGCAGTGCTGCCTGGAAAAGCCCGATCGTCGCGCTCTCTCGTGCGCTGGGCGAGGGGAGCTTTGAGTATTTCGCCGGCATCGCGGTGGAGCCGGGTGAGGCACTTCCCGCAGGCTTCGACCTGCTGGATCTCGTCGAGATGACGGTCGCGAGCTCCTGGCATGGGCCGCAGGACGGCGATGTCGTCACCCACTATGGCCACATCCTCGACTGGATCCGCACCAGCGATTACCGCCGCGACCGCACCCACTACGACCACCGCGAGGAATATCCGCACGACGCGGATCTCGATGCACCGCCTGCGCTGCGGCTGATGCTGCCGGTGCAGACGGTTAGCGTGGCGACGCCGAGAACGACCGGCGGCTTCAGCGCGACCTCAGTCTGACTTACTCCTCACAGCCACCGCCTGACTTTCTTCGCATAGTCGCGCCAGCGCTTGCCGAACTTCGCCTCGAGGTGCTTTTCCTCCCGCTCGATCGCGAGTTTTTGCGTGAGGAACGCCGCGATGACCGCCAGCGGCAGGAACCACGCGATGCCACTGATCAGGCCTAGGGCGATCATGATCATCGTGTTGCCCACGTAAAGCGGGTTGCGGGTAAGCGCGAAGGGACCGGTCGTGACGAGATGGTCGGCGCCCCGGTGCGGCCTCAACGTCGTGTCCGCGCGACGCATCGCCCGGATAGCCATCGCGATTATGGCGATGCCGCCGGCGGCGATCAGCCACCCGAACGCGAACAGGATTTCCGATAGCGGCCGGGTGATCCATGGAAGCGGGAACAGCCAGTTCAGGATGAATCCGAGCGCCACGCCCGGAAGGTAGATCAGTGGCGGCCAGGGAATGGTATTTGGCTGGTGGCTGATGTCATTGGTCATGTTCCTCCCCCTTCGTCACGAACTCCGCATCAACTGTGCATGCGGAGATGATCTCCTGCAATCTCTGCGATGTCTCGGTGCTCGGCGTGCCCTCATAGATCTCGTTGAAGCGGCTTTCGTTTTCGAGAGTGCCCATCACGCAGACGCAATAGTACTCGCAGAAAGGCGTCTCTTTCACGTCCTCGCACTGCGCCTGGCAGGCGCGCATGAACTGCCCGTCCCGCGCCGGCTCGGCTGCCGGCATCACCTGCGAGAACAGCCACACGAGGCCGATCAGCACCGGCTGGTGGATGAGGTAGACGGCGAGGCTATGCCGCCCCGCGAACTGCAGCGGGCGCGTCCAGTTCGGCATGCGCCAGTGCGCCATCCGGTCGAACAGGCCGATGGCTTTTGCTGTCCGCGCGCCCGCGATGCCGAACAGCACTGCCGCGAACCACGGGAACAGCGGCACATAGTCGTTGGATCGCGGATTGATGCTCGACAGCCCCACCCACCACAGCGCCGGGTGGTCGAAGAAGGTCGAGCGAAGGAAATTCGGCGCGGCCAGGACAGCAATTGCGACGAGGATGGTGACAAAGCTCGGCAGGCGCAGGAAGGCGAGGCCAAGCACGCTGGCGAGCGCGATTTGGTGCAAGATGCCGAAGAAGATGAAGCCGCCTGGCACCGCCAGCCACGTCACCAGCGAGATCGCCGCCGCGGCGCCCGCGACCATTGCCAGGCGCCGCAGGAACGGCCGCCAGCGAATGCCCCTGGCGTGGCCGAGAAACAGGCTGACACCAACCAGAAACAGGAACGACGAGGCGATGCAGCGGGCAAACAGCTTCCAGCCGCCTTGCGCCGTCATTGCATGAGGAACATAGCCGAAGAACTCGAGATCCCACGCAAAATGGTAGATCGCCATGGCCACGAGAGCGAGGCCTCGCGCGACGTCGATGGCCTCCAGCCGGGATTTGTCGATCGCGGAACGCTGCACTAGTCTCTCTTCCCGAGTCAGCCCCTTACGCCGTTGCCAGCGATAGCACGAAACGGCGGCAGCGGGCCAAGCAGAAGGGAGAATGCATGCATAACGTTGAAGCCAACGGCGCCTCGATACCAGCTCTCGGCATGGGCACCTGGACCCTCGAGGGAGAGGCGTGTGCCTCGCTGGTCGCGGACGCGCTGGCGCTCGGCTACCGCCATATCGACACGGCGGCGGCATACAAGAACGAGCAAGCGATGGGCGAGGGGCTGCGCGCTTCGGGCGTCTCTCGCGACGACATCTTTGTCACCACCAAGGCCTGGTGGACGGATCTGGCGGCGGGTGACCTGCGCCGCTCCGCGGAGGACAGCCTGCGCCGCCTCGGCCTCGACTACGTGAACCTGCTGTTGATCCACTGGCCGAACCCGGAAATTCCGCTGAAGGAGTCGATCGCGGCGCTGAACAAGGTGAAGGCCGACGGCCTCGCACGCCACATTGGCGTCTCGAACTTTCCGACCGCGCTGGTCGCCGAGGCGCTTGCGCTGACCGATGAGCCGCTGGTCGCCAATCAGGTCGAGAACCATCCGTATCTCGACCAGCGCAAAGTCTACGAGGCCTGCCGCGCGGCCGGCATGGCGATGACTTCCTACTGCCCGATCTATCGCGGTGGTGGGCTCCTCAGCGAGCCGGTGGTGCAGGCAGSCGCCAGCGCCCATGGCAAGACGCCGGGCCAGATCGTGTTGCGCTGGCATGTGCAACAGGACGGCATCGTCGCCATCCCGCGCACGTCGAAGAAGGAGCGCCTCGCCGAAAACATCGACGTGTTCGACTTCGCGCTGAGCGATGCGGAGATGGCAGGCATCACCGCGCTGCGGGGCAAGGCGCCACGCATCTGCGACTACGCGTTTTCCCCGAAGTGGGACGCAGCCTGATTGACTGCTTGCAGCCGGTCTAGACGAGGACCGGCTGCCTCGTCCGCGCTTCCTCGCCGAAGACACGCAGGTAGCGCTCGATTTCCTTCGGATCGCCGGTGGTTTTTTCCGGATTGTCGGAGAGTTTGACTGCCGGACGTCCGTTCGCCTGCGTCACCTTGCAGACGAGCGAGATCGCCTTGAGGCGATCGTTATGCGCCGGCGCGCAATCCTTGAAGTCGTTGGTGAGGTTTGTGCCCCAGCCGAACGACATCCGCACGCGGCCCTTGAAGTGCTGGTAGGTCTTCTCGATGGTGGCGACGTCGAGACCGTCGGAGAAGATCAGCAGCTTTTCGTGCGGATCGCGGCCACGTTCCTTCCACCACTGGATGATGCGCTCGCCGCCCTCGATCGGCGGGGCGCTGTCGGGACGGAAGCCGGTCCAGTCAGCCACCCAGTCCGGTGCATCGCGGAGGAACGAGGCGGTACCGAAGGTATCCGGCAGCACGATCAGCAGGTTGCCGCCGTAGTAGCGCTGCCAGGCTTCCAGAACTTTGTAGGGAGAGGCGCGCAGCTCCTTATCGGATTTTGTCAGCGCGGCCAGTACCATCGGCAGCTCGTGCGCATTGGTGCCAAGTGCCTCCAGGTCGGTATCCATAGCCAGCAGCACGTTCGACGTGCCGGTGAAAGCGGAACCGATGCCTTCCTTCAGCGCCTCGACGCACCAGCGCTGCCATAGGAACGAATGGCGACGGCGGGTGCCGAAGTCGGAAATGCGCAGTTCGGGATATTTCCTGAGCAGCTCGACCTTTTCCCATACCTTCGCCTTGGCACGGGCATAGGTGACGTCGAGCGCGAACGGACCCATCGACTTCAGCGCCGCGCGTGAGCGCAGCTCGTTGATGATGGCGAGGGCCGGAATCTCCCACATCGTCGTTTCGTGCCAGCGGCCGTGGAAGTGGAGCTCGTACTGGCCGTCGCGCTTGAAAAGCTCGTATTCGGGCAGGCGGAAGTTCTCGAGCCAGGCGAGGAAGTCCGGCTCAAAGATCTGTTTGCGCCCGTAGAAGGTGTTGCCGGCGAGCCAGATCATCTCCTTCTTGGTGAAGCGCAGCGTGCGGGCGTGGTCGAGCTGCGCGCGCAACTCCTGCTCTTCGATCTCCTCCGCGATCCGCACCGACTTCGTGCGGTTGATCAGCGAAAAGGTAGCGTCAACATCGCGATAGAGCCCCCAGATCATCTGCAGCATCAGGAGCTTGTAGAAGTCCGTGTCGAGCAGGCTGCGCACGATCGGGTCGAGCTTCCAGGTGTGGTTGTAGACCCTGCGGGCGATGTCGGTCTTGGTCATGTCGTGTCTCGCGACGAGCGCGTGGGAGAAGTTGCGCTCACGGTGTCCTCATGCTCGGCCATCCTCCCGATGGCGCGTGGGGAACGGAACCTATGCGGGCTCCATTGTCAATTCCGTAACCCTGGGCGCAACGAGACAGCGCTGGATTCAGCGGAATTTTACGCCTTACCTATAGTCAGTGGCGCGTGAGTATACACGGCTGGGGGGCCGACATGGAGTTTTTGCGCCTTGGTGAGCGCCTGCGCGCGCTCCTCTCAACGTTTGCACGCGACCGAGGCGGCAATTACGCCGTCATCACTGCGATCGCGAGTCTGCCGCTTCTCGGGGCGGTGGCACTGGCAGTTGAATATACCAATGCATCACGCATGCGCTCCGACCTGCAGCAGCGGCTTNCCGCCGAGAGCAACCAGACAACCGCGGCGCAGCAATTCTTCAATCGGACCTATTCGGACGCGGGCGTCACTACGGTCCGCTTCGAGCTCGGCGATGGCGTCCTGAACGGCTGGGCGGCGCGCCCGATGGCGACCACTTTCAGGATCCCGGGGATGACCGAGGGCAAGGAGATCGGCGTCTATTCGCAGGCACGGTTCACGACGGCGACCACGCCGGTGCCCTGCGTGACCATTCTCGGCAACGCACAACAGGCGCTGCTGGTGAACTCCGGGGCCAACGTGTCCGCCAAGGACTGCGAAATCCACGTCCATTCGAAGTCGAACCCCGCAATGATCATGAACGCTGGCGCGACCATCGACGTCGCGAAGACCTGCGTCGCCGGCACCAACATCATCAAGAATGGCGGCACGCTCGGCGGGCTTGAGACCAACTGCAAGGTCGATAACGATCCGTATGCAAACGCGATCCCGGCGCCGACTATACCCGCCAACTGCTCATCGGGCCCATCGAAGAACGGCACGACCTACACGATCAGTCCCGGCAAGCACTGCGGTTTCAACATCAACGAACCGTACAAGGTTGTCTTCGAGCCGGGACTGCACATTATCTCGAGCACGATCATCATTCCCGCAGGTGCTACGGTGATCGCCGAGGGCGTGACCTTCTACTTCACCAGCCCCTATGCGGAACTGCGCATGAACGGCGGCATCACGATGAAAGCGACCGCCCCGACATCCGGACCCTACAAGGGCATCCTGATGTTCGAGACAAAGGGCACCAACAAGGGACCGTTCATTTTCAACGGTTCGGTGAGCGAGCATTTGGAAGGCGTGATCTACCTCCCCAACCGCGACGCTATCTACAACTCGAAGACCAATATCGGCCAGAACAAGGTCGCGATGGTCTTCAATACGCTCATCATCAATGACGCTGATTGGAACATGACCGGCATTTCCTCGCCGGGTTCGGGTCATAAGACGGTTTATCTTTCGCACTGACACCTGCGGAAATTGACTTTTGTGGCCGGCGAGTCCAACTCGTCGGCCACCCATCATTCTGGAGTACGGCATATGGAAAAGCGCAGGCTCGGGCGCACGGATATTTTTGTCTCGAAGATCTGTCTCGGGACCATGACTTTCGGCGAGCAGAACACGGAAGCCGAAGGTCATCAGCAGCTCGACCTCGCGATCGACCGCGGCGTCAACTTCATCGACACCGCCGAGCTATACCCGATCCCGCCGAAGGCGGAGACGCAGGGCCGCACTGAGCGCATCATCGGCAACTGGATGAAGGCGCGTGGCAACCGCGACAAGCTCGTGCTCGCAACCAAGGTCGTGGGACGCACCGCCAATGAGTGGTTCCGCGGCGGCCGCCCCTCGAGACTGGTGCGCGCAGACATCATGGACGCGATCGACAAGTCGCTGCAGAAGCTGCAGACCGACTACGTCGATATCTACCAGATCCACTTCCCCGACCGTCTGGTCCCGTGGGGCTCCAACCCCAACCGCGTGAACGAATGGCCGGCCAAGCGCGCCGACGATGAAACGCCGATTGCCGAAACGCTCGCCGTGTTCGACGAACTGGTGAAGGCCGGCAAGATCCGCCATCTGGGTCTCTCGAACGAAAGCTCCTGGGGCGTGATGAAGTTCATCGCCGAGTCGGAACGCGGCGTTGGCCCACGTCCGGCGTCCCTGCAGAACGCCTACAACCTCGTCAACCGCACCTTCGAGGTGAACCTCGCCGAGGTTTGCGACCGCGAGGAGGTGAGCCTGCTCGCTTATTCTCCGCTGGCGCAGGGGTACCTCACCGGAAAATACGACGATGGCGCTCTGCCGGCCGGCTCGCGCAAGCAGCTGTTCGATCGCCTGCAGCGCTACGAGACGCCTGGTGCTGCCGACGCGCTCAAGGCGTACAACAACATGGCTCGCCAGTTCGGTATGGAGCCGGCACTGTTCGCCAACGCCTTCGTCACGCATCAGCCGTTCGTTACCTCGAACATCATTGGCGCGACGTCCATCGAGCAGCTTGAGCTCGCGCTGTCCTTGGCGGAGGTGAAGTGGACCGAAGAGATGCAACAGGCGGTCGACGCTGAGCACCAGTTGCGCGGCAACCCTTGCCCCTGATGTCTCGAGTACCTATTTGGCTGGCAGGCGCAGGGCTTGATGCAGGCGCCGCAAGATTAGTCCAATGATCTACGTTTGTCCGAAGACGAGGGTTGAGGAGACCATCGCGCTGGCAGGCGCCACACGGCTGGTTACCCTTTTGACCCACAGGGCGGAGTTCCAGCGTCCTGCCAGCATCGTCCCGGCGAATCATCTCTTCCTCGAGATGAATGACGTGGTCGCCGAAGAACCGGGCATGGTCGTGCCGGCCAGGGCGCATGTGGAGAGCCTGCTCGCCTTTGTCAGGGAGTGGGATCGGGCGCAGCCGCTGGTTATCAACTGCTTTGCGGGGATCAGCCGCTCGACCGCGGCCGCCTACATTGCCGTTGCGGCACTTGCTCCGCATCGCTGCGAGGCAGAACTCGCGCAGGAATTGCGCCGTGTTTCGCCGTCCGCGACGCCAAATTTGCGGCTCATCGGTCACGCTGATGAGCTTCTCGGGCGTGAAGGACGGATGATCGCTGCAATAGAGGCAATCGGGCGGGGCGCTGATGCTTTTGAAGGCACCCCGTTTTCAATTGCTGTGGACAGGAAAGGTAACGTTAACTTGTAACCGCCTCAGGGGCAGGACGTCCTTCGCCAGGGCCGTTCAGCGCAAAATTCTGGCAAATCTTGGACTTGCTTCGCGGGGTCGCCTGCGCTAACGCTCGCCCCGCATATATCCTCGCTTCAAGAACTCCTGTCGGAGAATCTGTTGCGGTCACGCCCTTGGGTCGCTGCTTTGGTAACGAGCCAGGTTGAGGTGCAAACGGAAAATACGATGAGCGAACTTCTGAGTTCCTACCTTCCAATCGTGATCTTCCTCGGCGTTGCGCTGGTGGTGGGTCTCGCGCTCCTGGTGGCGCCGTTCCTGGTCGCCTTCCGCAACCCTGATCCGGAGAAGCTGTCCGCCTACGAGTGCGGCTTCAACTCCTTCAGCGACGCGCGCATGAAGTTCGACATCCGCTTCTATCTGGTGTCGATCCTGTTCATCATCTTCGACCTCGAAGTGGCCTTCCTGTTCCCCTGGGCCGTCTCCTTCGGTCAGATCGGGTGGCTGGGATTTTCTTCGATGATGGTCTTCCTCGCTGTGCTGACCATCGGCTTCATCTATGAATGGAAGAAGGGAGCACTGGAATGGGATTGAACGACGCCTCCCAGACTTTGGTTGCCCCAAAGCCCAAGGGTCTCATTGATCCGAACACCGGCAAGCCGATCGGTTCTGATGATCCGTTCTTCGGCGAGCTGAACAACGAGCTGTCGGACAAGGGTTTCCTTGTCACCTCGTCGGAAGCCCTGATCACTTGGGCCCGTACCGGCTCGCTGATGTACATGACCTTCGGTCTGGCCTGCTGCGCCGTGGAGATGATCCACTCAGCAATGCCGCGCTACGACAGTGAGCGCTTTGGCGTCGCGCCGCGCGCTTCCCCGCGCCAGTCGGACGTCATGATCGTCGCCGGCACGCTGACCAACAAGATGGCGCCCGCGCTCCGCAAGGTCTATGACCAGATGCCTGAGCCGCGCTATGTGATCTCGATGGGTTCGTGCGCCAACGGCGGCGGCTATTATCACTATTCCTATTCGGTGGTGCGCGGCTGCGATCGCGTCGTCCCGGTGGACATCTATGTTCCTGGCTGCCCGCCTTCGGCGGAAGCGCTGATGTACGGCATTCTTCTCCTGCAGAAGAAGATCCGCCGCACCGGCACCATTGAGCGGTAAGAAGCGACTATGAGCGAAGCCCTTTCCAGCCTCGGTTCCTATGTGCGCGAACGTCTGGCCGACCAGGTCCTGGACGTCACCGTCGCATATGGCGAGCTCACTGTCCTCGTGGTGCGCGAGGCGATCGTCGACGTAGTGCAGTTCCTGCGTGACGACGCCAACTGCCGCTTTGTCTCGTTCATCGACGTTTCGGGCGCCGACTATCCGGCGCGCGAGGATCGCTTCGACGTCGTCTACCACCTGCTGTCACCGACCAAGAACCTGCGTATTCGTGTCAAGGTCCGTACCGACGAGGATACGCCGGTGCCGTCCGTGACCTCGGTGTTCCCGGGCGCAAACTGGTACGAGCGCGAGGTTTACGACCTCTATGGCGTGCTGTTCTCCGGTCATCCGGAGCTGCGCCGCATCCTCACCGACTACGGCTTTGAAGGGCATCCGCTGCGCAAGGATTTCCCGCTCACCGGCTTCGTGGAAGTCCGGTACGACGACGAGATCAAGCGCGTGGTCTACGAGCCCGTGGAGCTCAAGCAGGAGTTCCGCAATTTTGACTTCCTGTCGCCGTGGGAAGGCACTGACTACGTGCTGCCCGGCGATGAGAAAGCCAAGCCGAACTGAGGCGCGTTATGGCTGAGACATCCGTTCGTAATTTCAACATCAACTTCGGTCCGCAGCACCCGGCGGCGCACGGCGTTCTGCGTCTCGTGCTCGAGCTGGATGGCGAGATCGTCGATCGCGCCGATCCGCATATCGGCCTGCTGCATCGCGGCACCGAGAAGTTGATGGAGTACAAGACCTACCTGCAGGCCGTTCCGTACCTCGACCGCCTCGACTACTGCGCCCCGATGAACCAGGAGCATGCATACTGCCTGGCCGTCGAGCGCCTGCTCGGCATCGAGGTGCCGAAGCGCGGTCAGCTGATCCGCGTGCTCTACTCCGAGATTGGCCGCATCATGTCGCACATCCTGAATGTGACGACGCAGGCCATGGACATTGGTGCTCTCACCCCGCCGCTGTGGGGCTTCGAGGAGCGCGAGAAGCTGATGGTGTTCTACGAGCGCGCATCGGGCTCGCGCATGCACGCGGCCTACTTCCGTCCGGGTGGCGTTCACCAGGATTTGCCGGAGCGCCTCATTCAGGACATCGGCAACTGGATCGATCCATTCCTGAAGACCATCGACGATCTCGATGCGCTTCTGACCGAAAACCGCATCTTCAAGCAGCGTAACGCCGACATTGGCGTCGTCAGCCTCGAAGATGCATGGGCGATGGGCTTCTCCGGCGTCATGGTTCGTGGCTCGGGTGCCGCATGGGACCTGCGCAAGTCGCAGCCTTACGAATGCTACGACGAACTCGAGTTCGACATTCCGGTTGGCAAGAACGGTGACTGCTACGACCGCTACCTCATCCGCATGGAAGAGATGCGTCAGTCGGCCCGCATCATGCGCCAGTGCGTCGAGCGTCTGCTCGGCAGCGAGCGCGTGGGCCCCGTCTCGACTGTTGACGGCAAGGTCGTCCCGCCCAAGCGCGGTGAGATGAAGCGTTCGATGGAAGCGCTGATCCACCACTTTAAGCTTTACACCGAGGGCTTCCGTGTTCCGGCCGGCGAAGTCTACGCCGCCGTGGAAGCGCCCAAGGGCGAGTTCGGCGTCTATCTTGTGTCGGACGGCACCAACAAGCCGTACCGCTGCAAGCTCCGCGCGCCGGGCTATGCGCATCTTCAGGCGATGGATTTCCTGTGCAAGGGACACATGCTCGCCGACGTATCCGCCATCCTTGGCTCCCTCGACATCGTGTTTGGTGAGGTCGACCGTTAAATGTCCGTTCGCCGTCTCGCAGAGCCAGCCTTGCAGCCAGCCAGCTTCGCCTTCAACGAGGCGAACCTGGCGTGGGCAGAGCAGACCATCAAGAAATACCCGGCAGGGCGCCAGCAGTCCGCTGTGATCCCGCTTCTGATGCGGGCGCAGGAACAGGAAGGCTGGGTGACCAAGGCTGCGATCGAGTACGTCGCCGACATGCTTGGCATGGCGTATATCCGCGTCCTCGAAGTTGCGACCTTCTACACGCAGTTCCAGATCAAGCCGGTTGGCACCAAGGCTCATGTCCAGGTCTGCGGCACAACGCCCTGCATGCTGCGCGGCGCCGAAGACCTCAAGCAAGTCTGCCGCAACAAGATCCATTCGGAGCCGCATCACTGCAACGAGTCCGGCACGCTGTCGTGGGAAGAGGTCGAGTGCCTCGGCGCCTGCGTCAACGCGCCGATGGTGATGATCTTTAAGGACACCTACGAGGATCTGACGCCGGAGCGTCTCGCCGAGATCATCGATGAGTTCGAGGCTGGCCGCGGCGAGCAGGTTCCGACCGGTCCGCAGACCGACCGCTTCTTCTCCGCGCCGGCCACCGGTTTCACCGCGCTGACCGACGAGGTCAACGTCCTGAAGACGACCCGCGATGCGCTGGCCCGCGAGGCAGCGGCTGCTGCTGCGGCCGCCCAGGCAGGTTCGGCTGAGCTCCCGCCTAGCGAGGCAGGTCGTCCGAAGACCGATGCGATCGAGACCAACCCGGCTGTGAAATCGCCATCGCCGGTCAAGGCGAGCCCGGCTGCCGAAGCTTCGGCGAGCGTGGCGGCACCTGCGACCAACCAGGTCGAGGCTAACAAGTCTGTCACCGGTGAGCAGCGTGCAGACGCTGACAAGCCGGCTGAAGACGCCGACAAGAAGTCGGTTTAAGGAGGTCGGGATGCTTCAGGATAAAGACCGCATCTTCACCAATATCTACGGACGATTTGACAAGTCGCTCGCGGGCGCGATGCGCCGCGGTGTCTGGGATGACACCAAGGGCCTGATCGACAAGGGCCGCGACTGGATCATCAACGAGATGAAGGCGTCGGGCCTGCGTGGCCGCGGCGGCGCCGGCTTCCCGACCGGCCTGAAGTGGTCCTTCATGCCGAAGGAAAGCGACGGCCGTCCGCACTACCTCGTCGTCAACGCCGACGAATCCGAGCCCGGCACCTGCAAGGACCGCGAGATCCTGCGCAACGACCCGCACACGCTGGTTGAAGGCTGCCTGATCGCCGGTTTCGCGATGGGCGCGCACACCGCCTACATCTACGTCCGCGGTGAGTTCATCCGCGAGCGCGAGGCGCTGCAGCGCGCGATCGACGAGGCCTATGACGCAGGCCTCCTCGGCAAGAACAACAAGTGCGGCTGGGACATGGACATTTTCGTCCACCACGGCGCCGGCGCTTACATCTGCGGTGAAGAGACCGCGCTGCTCGAAAGCCTCGAGGGCAAGAAGGGTCAGCCGCGCCTGAAGCCGCCGTTCCCGGCGAACATGGGTCTCTACGGCTGCCCGACGACCGTCAACAATGTCGAGTCGATCGCGGTTGCTCCGACCATCCTGCGCCGCGGCGCATCCTGGTTCTCGTCGTTCGGCCGTCCGAACAATGTCGGCACCAAGCTGTTCATGCTCGTCGGTCACGTCAACACGCCGTGCACCGTCGAAGAGGAGATGGGCATCACCTTCCGTGAGCTCGTCGAGAAGCATGGCGGCGGCATTCGCGGCGGCTGGGATAACCTGCTGGCGGTGATTCCCGGCGGCGCATCGTGCCCGGTGGTCAAGGCCGAGGATATCATCGACTGCCCGATGGACTTTGACGGTCTGCGCGAGCGCAAGTCGTCGTTCGGTACGGCGGCCGTCATCGTGATGGACAAGTCGACCGACATCATCAAGGCGATCGCGCGCCTCTCGTACTTCTTCAAGCACGAGAGCTGCGGCCAGTGCACGCCGTGCCGCGAGGGCACCGGCTGGATGTGGCGCGTGATGGAGCGTCTCGTTCGTGGCGAGGCGCACAAGCGCGAGATCGACATGCTGCTGGACGTGACCAAGCAGGTGGAAGGCCACACGATCTGCGCTCTTGGCGATGCGGCGGCATGGCCGATCCAGGGCTTGATCCGCAACTTCCGCCCGGAGATCGAGCGTCGCATCGACGAATTCACCCGCAACTCCCATCGCACCGAGCCGGTGCTGGTCGCTGCGGAATAGGGCGAAGGAAAGTCTTACGCAGGGCCTCCGCCAGGGGACCCCACGGAATGATGCCGATGAAGCAGTATGGTGACATAGCCAGCGTCAAGCCGGCCGGGATGCCGCAGGAGATCGCCTCCGCGATCAACCTGATGGCGCACCCGACGGGCGGCGCTGCCGCTGTCGGAGCTTTCGGCTTCGGCGTTGCCAGTCACGCCTTTGGGGTGTGGCTCGGTGCGATGTCTGCTGCTGTCGACGCGACGCGCCGCTTCTTCGAGGAAGCAGCGCCGGCGACGCCCGCACCGGCGGCTCCGGCACCGCGTTCCAACGTCACGCGGCTGAAGCTGGTCGAGAAGGCAACGCCTGCGAAAGCTTCGTCCGCTAGCAGAGCTTCCGCAACGGCAAAAACCGAAGCGGAGGACGACCTGAAGAAGATCTCCGGCATCGGTCCGAAGCTCGAACAGGTGTTGAAGAAGCGCGGTATCCAGACGATCCGCCAGATCGCTGAGCTCGATGCAGAGGCGATTGCGGCACTCGATGCCGAGTTTGGCCTTTCGGGCCGTATTGAACGTGATGACTGGGTAGGGCAGGCGAAGGCGCTATCCGGTCGCGAGTGACGAACTACTGGGGCGGCCAGCCGCCCCGAAGCAGGGTTTTGCGGGTATCCGCGGAGTTGAGGCAATATGGCTAAACTGAAGGTCGACGGCAAAGAGATCGAGGTACCCGATCACTACACGCTTCTTCAGGCGGCGGAACATGCCGGCGCAGAAGTGCCGCGTTTCTGCTTCCACGAGCGGTTGTCGATCGCCGGCAACTGCCGCATGTGCCTCGTGGAAGTGAAGGGTGGTCCTCCCAAGCCGCAGGCATCGTGCGCGATGAACGTGCGCGACCTTCGTCCGGGCCCGAACGGCGAACTGCCGGAGATGTTCACCAACTCGCCTATGGTGAAGAAGGCCCGCGAAGGTGTGATGGAGTTCCTGCTCATCAACCACCCGCTGGATTGCCCGATCTGCGACCAGGGTGGCGAGTGCGACCTTCAGGACCAGGCGATGGCCTTCGGCGTCGACGCGTCCCGCTATGCGGAGAACAAGCGCGCCGTCGAGGACAAGTACATTGGCCCGCTCGTGAAGACGGTGATGACGCGCTGCATCCACTGCACGCGCTGCGTCCGCTTCACCACTGAAGTTGCTGGCATTTCCGAGCTCGGCCTGATCGGCCGCGGCGAGGATGCCGAGATCACGACCTACCTCGAGCAGGCGATGACTTCCGAGCTGCAGGGCAACGTTATCGACCTGTGCCCGGTCGGCGCGCTGACTTCGAAGCCGTATGCATTCCAGGCGCGTCCGTGGGAGCTGACCAAGACCGAGTCCATCGACGTGATGGACGCCGTGGGTTCTGCGATCCGCGTCGATACACGCGGTCGCGAGGTCATGCGCATCCTGCCGCGCGTCAACGACCAGGTGAACGAGGAGTGGATCTCCGACAAGACCCGCTTCATCTGGGACGGCCTGCGTTCGCAGCGTCTCGACCGCCCCTATGTGCGCCGTGACGGCCGCCTCCAGCCGGCAAGCTGGGGTGAGGCATTCGCCGCTATCAAGGACGCTATCTCGCGCACCAGCGGCGACAAGATCGGCGCGATTGCCGGCGATCTCGCCGCGGTCGAGGAAATGTACGCGCTGAAGCTGCTGATGCAGTCGCTCGGCTCGGCGAACATCGACTGCCGCCAGGACGGCGCCGCGCTGAACCCGACCAACGGCCGTGCAAGCTACATCTTCAATCCGACCATCGAAGGCATTGAGGATGCGGACGCGATCCTGATCATCGGCTCGAACCCGCGCTTCGAGGCATCGGTGCTCAACGCCCGTATCCGCAAGCGCTGGCGTGCGTCCGACCTGCCGATCGCCGTCATCGGCGAGGCCGGTGACCTGCGCTACGATTACCAGCCGCTGGGTAACGGCGGTGACACGCTGGCGCAGCTGGCGTCCGGCTCGATCGCCTTCCTGCAGACGCTGAAGGACGCCAAGCGTCCGCTCATCATCGTCGGCCAAGGCGCGCTTGCTCGCGAGGATGGCGCTGCCGTCCTCTCACTGGCCGCGAAGATCGCGACGGATGTCGGTGCCGTGTCGGAAGAGTGGAACGGCTTTGCCGTCCTGCACACCGCAGCCGCCCGCGTCGGCGGTCTCGACCTCGGCTTCGTGCCGGGTGAGGGGGGCAAGGATATTGCTGGCATGATGGGCGCGCTCGATGTGCTCTTCCTGCTCGGTGCCGACGAATTCGACATGAAGCAGATCGGCTCTGCCTTCACGGTCTACATCGGCAGCCACGGCGACGCCGGTGCGCACCGCGCCGACGTCATCCTGCCGGGCGCGACCTACACCGAGAAGTCGGGCACCTACGTCAACACGGAAGGCCGCGTACAGCTGGCTAACCGCGCCGGCTTTGCGCCGGGCGACGCCAAGGAAGACTGGGCAATCCTGCGTGCCCTCTCCGACGTGCTCGGCAAGCGCCTGCCGTTCGACTCGCTGACGCAGCTGCGCGCCAAGCTTTATGCGGAGTATCCGCATTTTGCGGCGATCGATGAAATCGCTCCGGGCAATCCGGCCGACGTTGCGGCGCTTGCCGGCAAGGGCGGCTCGGTTTCGGGTGCGGCTTTCGTTTCGCCAGTGACTGACTTCTATCTGACGAACCCGATCGCCCGGGCGTCCGCTGTCATGGCCGAGTGCTCGGCCCTGGCGCGCGATGGCTTCAGGCAGGCGGCGGAATAGGGCGGGGCAATGGATTCCTTCTTTGCATCATACGTGCTCCCGGCGTTGATCATTCTCGGCAAGTCCGTCTTGCTGATCGTGGTCCTGCTGATCCTGGTTGCTTATCTTCTCTACGCCGACCGCAAGATCTGGGCGGCGGTTCAGCTACGCCGCGGCCCGAACGTGGTCGGCCCATGGGGCCTGCTGCAGGCGTTCGCCGACTTGCTGAAGTTCGTCTTCAAGGAGCCGGTCATTCCGTCCGGTGCCAACAAGGTCGTCTTCCTGCTGGCGCCGCTTGTTTCGGCGGTTCTCGCGATTGCCGCCTGGGCGGTGGTCCCGGTCTCGGAAGGTTGGGCGATTGCGACGATCAACGTCGGCATCCTCTACATCTTCGCCATCTCCTCGCTTGAGGTCTATGGCGTGATTATGGGCGGCTGGGCCTCGAACTCGAAGTACCCGTTCCTCGGCGCGCTTCGTTCGGCGGCGCAGATGGTTTCTTACGAAGTCTCGATCGGCTTCGTGATTGTCACCGTGCTGCTGTGCGTCGGCTCGCTGAACCTCACCGACATCGTCTTGTCGCAGCGCGATGGTCTAGGTACGCGTCTCGGCCTGCCGAACACGTTCCTCGACTGGCACTGGCTCGGCCTGTTCCCGATGTTCGTGATCTTCTTCATCTCGGCGCTCGCCGAGACGAACCGCCCGCCCTTCGACCTGGTGGAAGCCGAGTCGGAGCTGGTCGCCGGTCACATGATCGAATATTCGTCGACGCCGTTCCTGCTGTTCTTCCTTGGTGAATACGTCGCCATCGTCCTGATGTGCGCGCTGACCACCATCCTGTTCCTGGGTGGATGGCTGCCGCCGTTCGACTTCGCGCCGTTCACCTGGGTGCCGGGCGTCATCTGGTTCGTGCTCAAGGTCTGCATGGTCTTCTTCATGTTCGCCATGGTGAAGGCTTTCGTCCCGCGCTACCGCTACGACCAGCTGATGCGCCTTGGCTGGAAGGTGTTCCTGCCGATCTCGCTGTTCATGGTCATCGCTACTGCCATCTTCCTCAAGGTGCTGGAGCTGACGGCGGCATGATCGGAGGCGCAACAGGAGCTTTGCTCGGGCTGGTGGCGGCGCATGCTGACGCCAGCTTCCTCTGCGCGAAGTCGCGGCGGGTGGAATTCGCCGGGACGGTAAATGCAACGAAGGTTTCGGGAGCGGCTAAGACGGCCGTGTTCCCGGTGATGGGCTGGTTCGCCGGCTCTTTGTTTGGTGGAGAATAACATGTCAGCGCTAGCCCAGGCTGCCAAGTCGCTGCTGCTCAAGGAGTTCGTCGGGGCCTTCTTCCTGTCGATGCGCCAGTTCTTTGCGCCGAAGTACACGATCAACTACCCGTACGAGAAAGGCCCGATCTCGCCGCGCTTCCGTGGCGAGCATGCGTTGCGCCGCTATCCGAACGGTGAGGAACGCTGCATCGCCTGCAAGCTGTGCGAAGCGATCTGCCCGGCGCAGGCGATCACAATCGAGGCCGGCCCGCGCCGCAATGACGGCACCCGCCGCACGGTTCGCTACGACATCGACATGGTCAAGTGCATCTACTGCGGCTTCTGCCAGGAGGCCTGCCCGGTCGATGCGATCGTCGAAGGCCCGAACTTCGAATTTTCTACCGAGACGCGCGAAGAGCTCTACTACGACAAGGAGAAGCTGCTCGCCAACGGCGACCGGTGGGAGCGCGAGATCGCGCGAAACATAGCTTTGGATGCGCCCTACCGCTGAGTGGGGTGAAGTGGACGGCCGGTAACGGCTGTTCTAAGGAACACGCGAATCTGCCGGAGCCGACGGGCTGCAGCAGTCGTGGAGCAGGGCGTTGCAAGATGCATAGTGCCTTTATTGGAACCCGGGGGAACCCATGCTGACAGGACTTGAGGCGATCTTTTTCTACGTGTTCGCCTTCATCGCGGTCGCGGCGGCCTTCATGGTCATCTCGTCGCGCAACCCGGTGCACTCTGTGCTCTTTTTGATCCTCACCTTCTTCAACGCGGCTGCCCTGTTCCTGCTGACGGGCGCCGAGTTCCTGGCGATGATCCTGTTGGTGGTCTATGTCGGCGCGGTGGCGGTTCTCTTCCTCTTCGTCGTGATGATGCTCGACGTCGACTTCGGAGAGATGAAGCAGGGCGCCCTGCAGTACGCCCCAATCGGCGCGCTGGTCGGCCTGATCCTCGCCGCCGAGCTGATCGTCGTGCTGGGCGGCTACACCTTCGCGCCGGAACTCGCCGGTTCGACCTCGCGGCCGACGCCGCCGGTCGACCAGCGCCACAACACCGCTGCGCTCGGTGACATTCTCTACACGGACTATCTCTTCTTCTTCCAGATCGCCGGCCTGGTGCTGCTGGTGGCTATGATCGGCGCGATCGTGCTGACCCTGCGCCACAAGGCGAAGGCCAAGCGCCAGAGCGTCGCGGCTCAGGTTGCCCGCACGACGGCTACCGCGATCGAAGTCAAGAAAGTCGAGACGGGCAGGGGAATCTGAGGCAATGGAAGTCGGTATCGCACACTATCTCACCGTCTCGGCGATCCTGTTCACGCTCGGCGTGTTCGGCATCTTCCTGAACAGGAAGAACGTGATCGTCATCCTGATGTCGATCGAGCTCATCCTGCTCGCGGTGAACATCAATTTCGTGGCCTTTTCGGCCGTGCTTGGCGACCTCGTCGGCCAGGTCTTCGCCCTGTTTGTCCTGACAGTGGCGGCGGCCGAGGCGGCGATCGGTCTGGCAATCCTCGTCGTCTTCTTCCGCAACCGCGGCTCGATTGCCGTGGAAGACGTCAACATGATGAAGGGCTGAGCGGGCAATGTATCACGCCATCGTCTTCCTTCCGCTCGCGGGCTTCCTGATCGCCGGCCTCTTCGGCCGCGCGATCGGTGCCAAGGCATCGGAATTCGTAACTTCCGGCTTCATGCTCATCGCGGCCGTCCTGTCGTGGGTGGCCTTCTTCCAGGTAGCCCTCGGCGATACGCCGGCCTTCACCGTTCCGGTGCTGCGCTTCATTGAAGTCGGCAGCTTCGATGTTTCCTGGGCATTCCGCATCGATACGCTGACTGCGGTGATGCTGGTCGTCGTGAACTCGGTCTCTGCGCTGGTTCACATCTACTCGATCGGCTACATGCACCACGATCCGCATCGGCCGCGCTTCTTCGCCTACCTGTCGCTGTTCACCTTCGCGATGCTCATGCTGATCACGTCGGACAACCTCGTCCAGATGTTCTTCGGCTGGGAAGGCGTGGGTCTGGCCTCGTATCTGCTGATCGGCTTCTGGTTCAAGAAGCCGTCGGCGAATGCGGCCGCGATCAAGGCGTTCGTCGTCAACCGCGTCGGCGACTTCGGCTTCCTGCTCGGCATGTTCGGCGTCTACGTGATCTTCGGCTCGGTGAACTTCGACACGATCTTCGCCAACGCCGCATCGATTGCCGCGAACCCGGACACCACCGGACAGGTCGTCTTCCAGTTCCTCGACTGGTCGTTGACCCAGGCTGGCGCACTGACCGTGATCTGCCTGCTGCTCTTCATGGGCGCGATGGGTAAGTCGGCGCAGGTTCCTCTGCACACCTGGCTGCCGGACGCGATGGAAGGCCCGACCCCGGTGTCGGCGCTCATCCACGCGGCGACGATGGTCACCGCCGGCGTCTTCATGCTGGCTCGCCTCTCGCCGATCTTCGAGCTGACCCACACCGCCCTGATGGTCGTCACCATCATCGGCGCGATCACCGCCTTCTTCGCGGCGACCGTGGGCCTCGTTCAGAACGACATCAAGCGCGTGATCGCGTACTCGACCTGCTCGCAGCTCGGCTACATGTTTGTCGCGCTCGGCCTCGGCTTCTACTCGGCCGCGGTGTTCCACCTCTTCACGCACGCCTTCTTCAAGGCGCTGCTGTTCCTTGGCTCGGGCTCGGTGATCCACGCCGTCTCCGACGAGCAGGACATGCGCAAGATGGGCGGGCTGCGCAAGCTGATCCCGACCACCTACTGGATGATGATCATCGGGACGATTGCGCTGACCGGCGTGGGTATCCCGGCGACCGTGATCGGTACCGCGGGCTTCTTCTCGAAGGACGCGATCATCGAGGGTGCGTTCGCTTCGCATAGCGCCGTTGCTGGCTTCGCCTTCACGCTGCTGGTCATCGCCGCGATGTTCACGAGCTTCTACTCGTGGCGCCTGATCTTCCTGACGTTCCACGGCAAGCCGCGCGCGTCGGAAGAGGTCATGCACCACGTCCATGAATCGCCGCCGGTCATGCTGGTGCCGCTGTACCTGCTCGCAGTCGGTGCGCTGTTCGCTGGCTTCGTGTTCTCGGGTTACTTCATCGGCGACAACTACGATGCTTTCTGGCAGGGAGCGCTGTTCACGCTGCCGGACAACCACATCCTGCACGATGCACACCACGTGCCGTTCTGGGTGAAGCTGTCGCCGTTCGTCGCGATGGTGCTGGGCTTCCTGGTTGCATACCAGTTCTACATCCGCTCGCCGGAGACGCCGAAGCAGCTCGCCCAGCAGCATCAGGGGCTCTACCAGTTCCTGCTGAACAAGTGGTACTTCGACGAGCTCTATGACTTCCTCTTCGTCCGTCCTGCAAAGCGCCTCGGCTACTTCCTCTGGAAGAAGGGCGACGGCGTCGTGATCGACGGCTTTGGTCCCAATGGCGTCGCGGCACGCGTCGTCGACATCACCGACCGGGTCGTCAAGATGCAGACCGGCTATCTCTACCACTATGCATTCGCAATGCTCATCGGTGTCGCTGCGCTTGTCACCTGGATGATGCTCGGAGGCTCCTTCTGATGACCGGCTGGCCGCTCCTATCGACCGTAACCTTTCTGCCGCTGGTAGGCGTGTTCCTGATCCTGCTGGTCAGGGACGAGGGCACCGCCGCGCGCAAGAACATCCGCAACATCGCGCTGCTGACGACGGTCGTCACCTTCCTGCTGTCGCTCTTCATCTGGGCCGGCTTTGACCGGACCTATGCAGGGTTCCAGTTCGTGGAGAAGACCGCGTGGCTCGACTCCGGCATCTCCTACCACATGGGCGTCGACGGCATTTCGGTGCTGTTCGTCATCCTGACCACGTTCCTGATGCCGATGTGCATCCTGGCCTCGTGGGAAGTGGAGAAGCGCCTCAAGGAGTACATGATCGCGTTCCTCATCTTGGAAACGATCATGATCGGCGTGTTCTGCGCGCTCGACCTAGTGCTGTTCTACGTCTTCTTCGAGGCGAGCCTCGTGCCGATGTTTATCATCATTGGCGTCTGGGGCGGACCGCGCCGCGTCTACGCGTCGTTCAAGTTCTTCCTCTACACGCTGCTCGGCTCGCTGCTGATGCTGCTCGCCATGATGGCGATGTTCTGGAACGCCGGCACCACCGACATTCCGACGCTGCTGGCACATGACTTCCCGGCTTCGATGCAGACCTGGCTGTGGCTCGCCTTCTTCGCGTCCTTCGCGGTGAAGATGCCGATGTGGCCGGTCCACACCTGGCTGCCGGACGCGCACGTCGAAGCGCCGACCGCTGGTTCGGTTCTGCTTGCCGCGATCCTGCTGAAGATGGGCGGCTACGGCTTCCTGCGCTTCTCGGTGCCGATGTTCCCGGATGCGTCGCTGTACTTCCAGCCGTTCGTGTTCACCCTGTCCATCGTCGCGATCATCTACACCTCGCTGGTGGCGCTGATGCAGGAGGACATCAAGAAGCTGATCGCGTATTCGTCGGTCGCCCACATGGGCTACGTGACGATGGGTATCTTCGCCCTCAACATCGAAGGCACCCAGGGCGCGATCTTCCAGATGCTGTCGCACGGCCTGGTCTCGGGCGCGCTGTTCCTCTGCGTCGGCGTGATCTACGACCGCATGCACACTCGTGAGATCGACGCCTATGGCGGTCTGGTCAACAACATGCCGAAGTACGCGGTCGTGTTCCTGATCATGACGATGGCGAATGTCGGCCTGCCGGGCACCTCGGGCTTCATCGGCGAGTTCCTGACGCTGGCTGGCGTCTACCGGGTCAACACCTGGGTCGCCCTGTTCGCGGCAACTGGCGTGATCCTGTCGGCCGCCTACGCGCTGTGGCTCTACCGCCGCGTGGTCTTCGGTGCACTGACCAAGGAGAGCCTGAAGGGCCTGATGGACCTGTCGGGCCGCGAGAAGGCCATTCTCTACCCGCTGGTCATTCTCGTGATCTTCTTCGGTGTGTATCCGTCGGCGGTCTTCGACTTCACGACCGCGTCGGTGGACGCTCTCGTCAACAATGTAACCCTGTCGATCGAGGCCACTCAGGCCGCGATGGCGAGCCGCTAAGGTAGTAAGATGACGGCAGAACTCTATTCGAGCCTGAGCCTCGCTACGCCGGAGCTGATCCTGGCTGTCGGCGCGCTGGCGCTGCTCATGATTGGCGTTTTCTCCGGGGAGCGGTCTTTTTCGACCGTGACCGGGCTTGCCATCGCACTCATCCTTGCGGCCGGTGCATGGCTGTTCCTGTTCACTCCGGATGGCCTCGCATTCGGTGGTGCCTTCATCAACGACCCGTTCGCCCGCTTCATGAAGTTGCTGACGTTGGGCGGTTCGCTGGTTGCCCTGGCCATGTCGGTGGGCTTTGCCCGCCGCGAAGGCTTCGACCGCTTCGAGTTCCCGGTGCTGGTGGTGCTGGCAACCGTCGGCATGCTGCTGATGGTCTCGTCCAACGACATGCTCACCCTCTACATGGGCCTCGAGCTGCAGTCGCTGGCACTTTACGTCATCGCGGCAATCAGCCGTGAGAACGTCCGCGCAACTGAAGCCGGCCTGAAGTACTTCGTCCTCGGCGCGCTTTCCTCGGGCATGCTGCTCTACGGCGTGTCGCTGGTTTACGGTTACACCGGCCACACCGGCTTCAACGAAATCGCGGCCGCGCTCTCGGGCTCCGAGCGCCAGCTTGGCCTCGTCTTCGGCCTGGTTTTCGTGCTCGCGGGCCTCGCGTTCAAGATTTCGGCGGTTCCGTTCCACATGTGGACGCCGGACGTCTACGAAGGCGCACCGACTCCGATCACGGCGTTCTTTGCCTCTGCGCCGAAGATGGCCGCAATGGCGCTGATGGTGCGCGTCACCATGAGCACATTCGGCCCGATCACCCCCGACTGGACGCAGATCATCGTCTTCATCTCGATCGCCTCGATGCTGCTGGGTTCGTTCGCCGCGATCGGCCAGCGCAATTTCAAGCGACTGATGGCGTACTCGTCGATTGGTCACATGGGCTTCGCGCTCGTCGGCCTGGCAGCCGGTTCGGAAGCAGGCGTCCGCGGCGTCGTGATCTACATGCTGATCTACCTTGCGATGACGCTCGGCACCTTTGCCTTCATCCTCGGCATGCGCCGGAACGGCAACAACGTCGAGCAGATCAACGACGTTGCAGGTCTTGCCGCGACCAATCCGGTCGTCGCGACGATCCTCACCGTGTTGATGTTCTCGCTCGCCGGTATCCCGCCGATGGCTGGCTTCTGGGCGAAGTGGTACGTCTTCCTTGCCGCGATCAACGCCAACCTCTATGCGCTTGCAGTCATTGGCATGCTGGCGTCCGTGGTCGGTGCGTTCTACTACCTGCGCATCATCAAGATCATGTGGTTCGACGAGCCGGCAGGKGCGCTGGAGCCGATGGGTGGGGACCTTCGCGTCGTGCTCGGCGTGTCCGGTGCGTTCGTCCTCTTCTATGTGCTGATCGGTGGCCCGATCGGTCGCATGGCGGAAGCGGCGGCGAAGACGTTCTTCTGATCCGTTGGCGGGCTTCCGCATATCACCCATTGCCGAGGCGAACGGGTTTCGCCTCGAGGCATTTGAATCGGTGGGGTCCACCAACACGCTGGCGCTGGAGCGCGCGCGTGCTGGGGACCCCGGCCGTTTGTGGCTGGTGGCAAAACGCCAGCTCTCAGGTCGTGGCCGCCGTGGCCGGGCCTGGGAAACGCCGGAAGGGAACCTCGCAGCCACGCTGCTGGTCGTTCCCGACTTCGACATCAAGTACGCGGCAACGCTTGGTTTCGTCGCAGGCCTCGCCCTGTCTGATGCCCTCAATGCCGTGTTCCCGAACGCGGGCGCGCGGGTTGGGCTGGATGGTGGCACGCTGCTCGGCGAAGGACGGTTCACCCTCAAGTGGCCGAACGACGTTCTGGCCGAGGGGGCGAAGCTCTCCGGCATCCTGCTGGAGTCGACGATGCTAGAAGGCAGGCGTTTCGCGGTCGCTATCGGCATCGGCGTCAACGTCGTCGCCCATCCGGAGGGGCTGCCGTACCCGGCAACCTCGCTGGCGCAGCTTGGCGCAAACTGCGATGCGGAGACACTGTTTCTCGCGCTCTCGGATGCCTGGCTCGAGAACGAGCGTCTCTGGAACGGGGGCCTTGGCCTCTCCGCAATCCGCGAACGCTGGATTGCACGCGCCGCCGGGCTTGGCTCGGAAGTGGCGGTAAAGATTGAAGGACGCGTCGTGCGCGGTATTTTCGAGACGATTGACGACGAGTGTCGTTTCGTCATCCGCGAGCACGACGGCGGGATCGTAACGGTCGCAGCTGGCGACGTACATTTTGGCGCGGTCGCCTCGGCTGGATCCGCCTGAACAGGAAAGGTGCCGGTATGGCTGACAAGAACGGGAACGAGCTCGTCTTCTGCCCGCTGGGTGGCGTGGGTGAAATTGGCATGAACTTCGCGCTGTATGGCCTGGGGCCATCAAATGCGCGCAAGTGGCTGATCGTCGACGTGGGAGTGACGTTCCCCGATGCGCACCTGCCGGGCGTCGATCTCGTGTTGCCCGACACGCGCTTCATCGAAAGCGAACTGCACAATGTCGTCGGCATCGTCATCACGCATGCGCACGAAGACCACTATGGCGCGCTGCTGGACCTTTGGCCGCGGCTGAAGAAGAAGGTCTGGATGACGCCGTTTACGGCTGGTCTCCTGGAGGCCAAGCGCCGGTACGAGGGCGGCCCGGAGGTCGACGTTGAGGTCTACCGCGCAGGCGAGCGCTTCCAGATCGGTCCGTTCGAGCTCGAAGCAATTCCCGTCACCCATTCGATCCCTGAGCCGGTTTCGCTCGCAATTCGCACGCCGCTTGGCACGGTTGTGCACACCGGCGACTGGAAGATCGACCCGGCACCGGCCATCGGGCCGATGACTGATGAGAACCGGTTCCGCCAGCTCGGCGATGAAGGGGTGACGGCGCTTATCTGCGACTCCACTAACGCGCTACGTGAAGGCGATTCTCCGTCCGAGCAGGATGTAGGGCAGGGGCTTCGCGAGGTCATCGAGCAGGCTTCTGGACGAGTCGCCGTAACAACGTTCTCGTCTAACGTCGGCCGCATTCGTTCGATCGCAGAGGCTGCGCGTGACGCCGGTCGTCAGGTGCTGGTGCTGGGCTCCTCGCTCAAGCGCGTCATCAACGTCGCGCAGGAAATTGGCTACCTCGACGGTCTTCCGGAGTTCGTTGACGAGCAGGACTACGCCTACACCCCGCGCGAGAACCTCGTCATCCTCTGCACCGGCAGCCAGGGCGAGCCACGCGCGGCACTTGCCAAGCTCGCGCGCGACGAGATGAAGACGGTCTCTCTGACGCCCGGCGACACCGTCGTTTATTCCTCGCGCGTCATTCCGGGCAACGAGAAGGCGATCCTGGAGATCAAGAACCTGCTGATCGAGCAGGGCATCAAGATCATCGAGGACGGGGATGCGCTCGTCCACGTCTCAGGCCACCCCCGCCGCAACGAACTCAAGCGCATGTACGAATGGGTGCGTCCGCGTATCCTCGTGCCCGTCCATGGCGAGGCGCAGCATCTCGTCGCCCACGGTGCGCTCGGCGCCATGTCCGGCATCCCGGAGGTCGCACAGGTCCGCAACGGCGACATGATCCGTCTTGCGCCCGGACCTGCCGAGATCATCGATCAGGTTCCGTTCGGCCGCATCTTCAAGGACGGCAAGGTCATTGGCGCCGAGGAAGAGGTCGGCATCCGCGACCGTCGCAAGCTGAGCTATGTCGGCCATGTTGCGGTCAATGTCGTGCTGGATGACCGTTACGACCTTGCGGGCGATCCGGACGTCGTCGCGATCGGCGTTGCCAAGTTCAACCGCAACGGCGAGCCGATGGAAGAAATCATGCTGAGCGCGGCCATCGGTGCGATCGAGAGTATTCCGCGCGTGCGTCGCAAAGATCTGGACCTTGTCGCTGAGGCGGCGCGCCGTGCTGTCCGGGGTGCGGCAAACGATGCCTGGGGCAAAAAGCCCATAGTGACGGTCTTCGTCACGCGGTAAAAAGCCGGCGGTTTTTCAGCGGCTTGGCGGAAAAACTGGAATCAGTCTGGCAACGCGTTGAATCAGAAGGTGAGGAACGATGATCGGACGTTTGAACCACGTTGCACTGGCCGTGCCGGACCTTGCCGCCGCTACCGCGCTCTACCGCAATACTCTGGGCGCTAAGGTTTCTGAGCCGCAGGCGCTGCCTGAGCATGGCGTCACCGTCGTCTTCGTTGACGTCGACAACACGAAGATCGAGCTGCTCGAGCCGCTTGGTGAAACCTCGACAATTCGTGCGTTCATCGAGAAGAACCCGTCGGGCGGCATGCACCATGTTTGCTATGAGGTCGAGGATATCATCGCCGCGCGTGATCGCCTGAAGAGTGAGGGTGCCCGCATCCTCGGTGATGGCGAACCAAAGATCGGCGCGCACGGCAAGCCGGTCCTGTTCCTTCACCCGAAGGATTTCATGGGCACCCTTATCGAGCTCGAGCAGGTCTAGGAGCGCCGCCCCGTGACTTTCGTTTCCATGGCCGCTGTCTACTTCATCCTCTGGTGGGTCGTCTTGTTCGCGATGCTGCCCTTTGGACTCCGTACCCAGGACGACGACGGCGAGGTAACGCTTGGGACCGTGTCGAGCGCCCCGACCGGTTCCCACATGCTGGGAGCTTGCATCCGCACGACGATCGTGTCGGCGCTGATCTTCGCGGCTGGATATATCGCAGTCGAATACTACGGTTTCTCGCTGGACGACATTCCGCGCATCGGGCCGAACGCTCGATAATTCGGCGCTTTAAATCGTGATCCTGAGAAAGGCAGGGAAGTACGGCACTGGCGCTGCCTTGTGCCCAAAAAAAATGCAAGGCCGAAGCCTTGCAATTTGAACGCGTCCGATCTGTTCCGTTACCGGCGGCTGCGGAAAATCGCGCCTAGATCGCATCCTCCCAAGACTTTGACCGCGCAGGAGAACGGTTATTTTTCCGTCCTCTCGGTTATGTAGCTACATTAGACCAAGCATCGCGGGAATGTCATCAAGAATTTTGCGTTCTCTGACTGCCTCTTGTGCTGCAATGCACAAAAGGTGCCCAAGGCCTGCCTAAACGGTAGTCATGGCAGCCATGTCGGCGTCCGGGTTTCCAAGCTGCCATGAAATCGCTATGAAGCCCACGACTATTCAGCCCCGCGCGCGCTGATTCCTGGCGCGGCCTTTTCATGGACTTGCCGATGCGTCTTTCGCGTTATTTTCTGCCGATCCTCAAGGAGAACCCCCGCGAGGCCGAGATCGTCTCCCACCGCCTGATGCTGCGGGCCGGCATGATCCGGCAGCAGGCTGCCGGCTCGTTCGCGTGGCTGCCGCTCGGCAAGCGCGTGCTCGACAAGGTGTGCAACATCATCCGCGAGGAGCAGGACCGCGCCGGCGCGCAGGAGCTCTTGATGCCGACCATCCAGTCGGCCGACCTGTGGCGCGAGAGTGGCCGCTACGACGACTACGGCAAGGAGATGCTCCGCATTGTCGACCGTCACGAGCGCGACATGCTCTACGGCCCGACCAACGAGGAGATGATCACCGACATCTTCCGCTCGTACGTCAAGTCCTACAAGGACCTGCCGCTGAACCTCTACCACATCCAGTGGAAGTTCCGTGACGAGGTCCGCCCGCGCTTCGGCGTCATGCGCTCGCGCGAGTTCCTGATGAAGGACGCCTATTCGTTCGACGTCGACTACGAGGCCTCGAAGGCGGCCTACAACCGCATGTTCGTCTCGTACCTGCGCACTTTCGACCGCGTCGGCATGAAGTCGATCCCGATGCGCGCCGACACCGGCCCGATCGGCGGCAACCTCAGCCACGAGTTCATCATCCTCGCCGACACCGGCGAAAGCGCCGTCTTCTGCCACCGCGACTTCCTGACGATGAAGGTGCCCGGCGTTGACGTCGACTACGCGAATGACGCCGAGATCGCCGGCATCGTCGATGCCTGGACGAAGCCCTATGCGGCAACCGAAGAGATGCACGACGAAGCTGCGTGGGGCTCGATCAATGGGGACCAGCAGGTGGCAGCGCGCGGCATCGAGGTTGGCCACATCTTCCACTTCGGCGAAAAGTACTCGAAGCCGATGAACGCCAAGGTCATGGGTGCGGACGGCAAAGAACACTTCGTGTCGATGGGCTCCTATGGCATCGGTCCGTCGCGTCTCATCGCCGCGATCATCGAGGCAAGCCACGACGAGAACGGCATCATCTGGCCGGAGTCGGTCGCGCCGTTCGACATCGCGCTGATCAACATGAAGGCCGGCGACGAAGCCTGCGACAAGGCATGTGATGAGCTCTATGCGCAGCTCACCGCTGCCGGCAAGGATGTGCTATACGACGACACCGACCAGCGCGCGGGCGGCAAGTTCGCCACCGCTGACCTCATCGGCCTGCCGTGGCAGGTCATCGTCGGTCCGCGCGGCATCGCCGCCGGCGAGGTCGAGGTCAAGAACCGCAAGACCGGCGAGCGCGAGACGATGCCGCTGTCCGGTGTGGTCGCACGGTTCGCCGCATGAGTGACGCTGCCGCGAAGAGACCTGCGGGGGCAGGACCGTTCTCAACGTTCGAGCGCATGGTGGCCTGGCGCTACCTGCGCTCGCGCCGGAAGGACACGGTCATTTCGGCCATCTCGCTGATCTCCTTTCTCGGCATCATGCTGGGCGTAGCGACGCTAATCATCGTAATGGCGGTGATGAACGGTTTTCGCGCCGAGCTTCTTACCCGCATTCTCGGCGTCAACGGTCACCTGATCGTGCAGCCGATTGACCGTGCCTTTGACGACTACGCACCCGTGGCCGGCCGCATCGAGGGCGTCGAAGGCGTCCGCTACGCCATCCCGCTGGTGGAAGGTCAGGTGCTGGCCACAGGCCGCATGGGCCCGGGCTCCGGCGCATTGGTGCGCGGCGTCTCGGACGAAGACATCATGAAGCTGGAGCTTGTCTCGCGGAATGTCCGCCAGGGCTCGCTCGTCGGCTTCGCCGCCAGCGAGGGTGTCGCCATCGGCAAGCGCATGGCCGATAATCTGGGACTGGCGGTCGGCGACGGCCTGCAGCTCGTTGCGCCGGAAGGCGATGTGACGCCCTTCGGCACCACGCCGCGGCAGAAAACCTATCCGATCGTCGCCATCTTCGAAGTCGGCATGTCGGAATACGATTCCTCGATCATTTMCCTGCCGCTTGCAGAGGCGCAGATGTTCTTCAACAGCGAAGGCGTCGCGCAGAGCATCGAGGTGTTCGTTGACAATCCGGACGCGGTCGACGAGCTTCGCACTCCGATCGAAGTGGCCGCGCAGCGGCAGATTCTCATCACCGACTGGCGCCAACGCAACCAGACCTTCTTTTCGGCCCTGCAGGTCGAGCGCAACGTCATGTTCATGATCCTCACCCTGATCGTGCTGGTGGCGGCTTTGAACATCATTTCCGGCCTCATCATGCTGGTGAAGGACAAGGGCAGGGACATCGCCATCCTGCGCACCATGGGCGCGACCAGCAGCTCCGTCATGCGCATCTTCATGATGACGGGCGCCGCCATCGGCGTGCTCGGCACGATCGCCGGTGTCGTCCTTGGCGTGATCGTCTGCCTCAACGTCGAGTCGATCCGTCAGTTCTTCTCCTGGCTGTCCGGCACGACGCTGTTCAATCCCGAACTTTACTTCCTGTCGACCCTTCCGGCGAAGATGGACCTGAGCGAAACGGTCTCGGTCGTCATCATGGCGATCACGCTGTCGTTCATCGCTACCCTGTTCCCGGCCTGGCGCGCCGCCAAGCTCGATCCCGTTGAAGCGCTGCGGTACGAATAATGGCACAAAAGCTGCTGCTGGAACTCAAGGCCGTCGACCGGATCTACCACGAGGGCGACCGCAAGCTGGTCATCCTCGATAAGGCTGACTTTGTCCTGCGGCCGGGCGAGATGGTTGCGCTTGTGGCGCCATCGGGTGCGGGTAAATCGACGCTGCTGCACACCGCGGGCCTGCTCGAGCGTGCTGACGGCGGCGAGGTCTTCCTGTCCGGTGTCCCGTGCGGGACCCTGTCGGACGACGACCGTACCGCTATCCGCCGCAACGACATCGGCTTCGTCTACCAGTTCCATCACCTCCTGCCGGAATTCACAGCGCTGGAGAACGTGATGATGCCGCAACTGGTCGCGGGCCTGTCACGCCAGGAGGCGAAGGAGCGCGCGATCCAGCTGCTCGACTACATGAAGATCGGCCATCGTGCCGTTCACCGCCCGGCAGAGCTGTCGGGCGGTGAACAGCAGCGCGTCGCCATTGCCCGCGCTGTCGCCAATGCGCCGTTGCTGCTGCTTGCGGACGAGCCAACCGGCAATCTTGATCCGTCGACGGCGTCCTATGTCTTCGACGCGCTTGAGGCGCTCGTGCGCCAGTCAGGCCTGTCGGCCCTGATCGCGACGCACAACCACGATCTTGCGAACCGCATGGACCGGCGCGTGACCCTCTCGCAGGGCAAGATCGTCGAGTTCTGATCTTCTTTTCCAGCTTCGCCTGAAAGTGCGGAGCCGACCCTTGGGGAAAGGGCCGGCTCCTGAACCCGGTCTATGGGGACGGGGAGGGTGGGGACTCGACCGGGTTTTTCCGTCGCCTCGGTGAGGCTAATCCGTTCAGAAACGTGCGCGCAGCGAGGCGCGAACTGCGCCTCGCTGGTATCTGCGATTAACGCTTGCCGCCGACGCTGCCGACGAGGACGTTGCGGCCGTCGTCGATAGCGACCCACATGCCGGCATGCTTGGACGACTGGCGCTTGAGGAAGCGGTAGTCGGTATCATGCCAGGCAAGGACGCGGCCCTCGAGATTGTCGAGGATGAAGTCGCCCATGCTGGTCTGGACGGTGAGGACTGCATGACCGTCGCCGTTCGGCTGGCGGACGACGGTGATCAGCAGGTTCGCCGCTGGAACACCGGCCTTCATCAGGAGGCGGCGCTTCTCAAGGACATAGTCCTCGCAGTCGCCAATCCCGTTGACCGGGTAGGACCAGTGCTCCTCGACGCCCCAGATCTCGTAGTCGGTGCGCGGCGTGATCATGGTGTTCACGACGTTGTTGATCTCGATGATCTTGGCCCACAGCTCGCGGGTGAGTTCTACTGGACGTGTCTCACGCAGGCGCTGGCATTCCTGTGGCGCGCGCTGGCAGAACTCGTAGTGGCCAACCGGCTGGGTGGACAGGCCGCCCGTCTGCATGAAGGGTTGCGCGGCGTTAGCTGCTCCGGCGGTGGAACCTGCAACCGCCATGAAGAGAGCTGCCAGCAGCTTGTTGGTTGTTTTCCCCATTTGCGTCTCCCCTGTGTTGAGGAGACTATGGCAGATGTGAATTTATTCGATGCAAAGGTGCGAAGTACAAATTGGTTCAAATTCGAATGAATCGGTTGTAGATCTCGTTAAGCGTAAGAACAGGGTAAGAATAAAATTGTATTCGATTTTTCGATAAAATTTGAGTGGAACGGATATGCGTCTGGAAACGGTTTGCCGGACGACCAAAAGCAAAGGGCCAGCACGCGGCTGGCCCTTGTCTCGATGCGGATGTGAGGATGATCAGCGGCGGCCGGAGAACTCGGCGACGAGAACCTCTTCGCGCTGCACGGCCGCGAACTCGATGGCGATGCCTTCCTGAAAGTGACGCACCACACGGCCCCGCATGGTGCCGAGCAGAACCGGCTGGCCGAGTTCCGGCTTGGCGTCGACCTCGATCGCGGCGCCCGACAGCGACAGGTCGATGATGCGGCACTTGTACTGGCTACCGTCGGCAAGCTCGAGCGTGGTCATCGGATTGCGTGGCGACACGCGTTCGTGGCGGCGATCCTCCGGCAGGTCGAGTTCATGGCGGTTGGCGAGCCAGGTGAGCTGCGCGGCGAGCTTATCGCGCTTTCGCTCCGAGGCGATCAGCTGCATGGCGAAGCCGCCGTCGATGATGCGCGTCACCACGCCTTCGACACGGCCGATGTGGTCGAGATAGGCGATCACCTTTTCACCGAGCGCGCCGGGACGGTCCGCGCGCAGGGCGACGTCGCCCGGCGACATGTCGATGACATGGCACGGATACTCCGAGCGATCCTCGAGCATGTAGCGGCCGTAGATCTTCACGCGTACGCGCTGGAACCTGCGTCGCTCTGTTCTGCCCGGCGCAATCATCATCGCTGCCGCTACCCCGATCTAGCCGTTCCAAACCCAGTTGTTCCTGTTTGACACAGGAAGTTCGGGCGCAGACTAACGGAAGGCCGGTTAAGAAGCAGTAATGCCCCAAAAGAGGACGAAGTAACGCCTTAGCGCTCTCGTCCGCCCTCGATCACGACCAGATGGCGAACGCGCCGTCCCGCTTCGGGTGTTTCCGGCGTGACGGGCAGCATCTGGTTCTCTGCTGGTGCAATCGGCGGTACGGTGACTGCTGGCCGGGTGGCAAGCAACGCGGGTTCCCGGGCCGGGTCGACCACGCGCAGCGTGTCGATCGAAGCCTCGATGATCGGGTCGGTTCCCAGCCAGTAGGGGCGGTGGAGGGGGGTGATCGCCCCCAGCACGCGCGGACTGCCGAGCCCTCCCTCGAGCGGCAGCAGCACCATCTCAAACTGGTTGGAACGGCCGGAAAGGGTGGCGCCCTCGAAGGTGATGGCGATCACCGACTTGTTGTGAAAGGCGGAATGGGTGAAGCGCGACAGCACGCGCTGGTCGCGATGAACCCAGGCGGAAAGGAACGAATAGCCCTTCAGCTCCCGGCCGAATGTGGCGCAAAGCCGCGTGCCTGCCAGGCGAAATACTGGTTCGCCGCGGGAATCTTTCTCAAGAATAAAAGTATCTGCCAGCAAGGACTTGATGTCCGCCGGTTCGATCTCGGTGCGTCGCGGCGCGGGACGCTTGCCCCGCAACCTGTTCCAATACTGGAACAATGCGATCGTTCCTTCGTGCTTCATAAACTCTTACCGCCCCTGTCCCTCTTGCGGTTGTCCCATGGGCGAACAGAACTTTTGATTCCCATGAGAGTCATGCCTGCACAAGCAGGAGCCATGCCAGTACCGTTAGCCGTTTTGCACGCGGTTCCGATCCGTTAGGGTTAATAAAGGGTATACGTTGCCGAACTCACTTTCCTGTGACAAGTAACACCCACTTCAAAGCGACGGGCTCGGGTGGGGACTCGACCGGACATCTTTGGGGCGGAGCTCGGGGGGGCTCCAACCTGCGGCCGTTCAGGGGAAACCCTGGACGGCTTTTCATTTTGGTCGCGCTCTGGCACGGTCACGGCATTGTCAGTTAGCGTGCGGCAACATGGTTCTGGTCTCTGACGCGATGCGTCGTAGGGTCAAAATGGTTCCCGCAAGGCGCTTGCCGGCAGACAACACCTGACCCTCTAGCCAGAACAGTTTGCATGACCGCCGAACACCAAGTCCCGCCGCCATCCGCTTCCGACCCGCGGGCCCAGGACGTGCCGCCACCGGCACGCGAACCGGTTTTCAACCTGGCGGGCGTGGTGATTGCGCTGATCGCCCTGTGCGTGGCGATCCACCTGGTGCGCATGTACCTGCTGAGCGAGGCCGACGACTTCGGCGTGATGTTGCGCTTCGCCTTCATCCCGTTGCGTTATACCGGCGGCTACCAGATGGACATCTTTGCCTGGCTGGCGCCGGTCACTTATTCGCTGCTTCATGGCAACGCCGCGCACCTGATCATCAATATGATCTGGCTTGCCGCCTTCGGCTCGCCCTTGGCAAATCGAATCGGCGTCGTCCGCTTCCTTCTGTTCTGGATCGTCACTTCGGTTGCGGCGGTCGCGCTGCATTTCGTTCTGCATCCTACCGATGTCGCGCCGCTGGTTGGCGCGTCCGGTGCGATCTCCGGAATGATGGGCGCCGCCGCGCGCTTCCTGTTCCAGATCGACCGCAGGCGCCGGCGGCCGTGCTTCAGCGGCAACGTCCGCTCGTTCAGGCAGGTATTCAGCTCGCGCTCGGCCCTTACCTTCCTTGGGGTCTGGCTCATCGTGAACGTGTTGACGGCATTCGGCTTCGGCGCGCCCGACGACGGGGGCAGCATTGCCTGGGAGGCGCATATCGGCGGCTTCCTCGCCGGCTTCTTCCTAATCCGGCTGTTTGACCGGCAGCCTCTACGCGAGCCTTGAAAAGCCCTGCATCTCGGCGCACCATGAACTCGGGGTCAGGGCAGCAGTTGGGGCACCGCCAACGGAGGAGATGCTGATGACCGTTAAGTCCATTCTCGACGCGAAGGGCCGGGATGTCGTTACGATCGAGCCCGACGCAACGCTGCAGGAGGCGGCGCGCCTGCTTGGCCTCCGCCGCATCGGTGCCGCCGTCGTGACACGAGCGGACCGGACAATCCTCGGTATCCTGTCGGAGCGCGATATCGTCCGCCTGATCGGCGAGCGTGGCGCTGATGCGCTGGCCATGAACGTGCGCGAGGCGATGACCTCGAAGGTGAGCACCTGCAGGGAAACGAGCACCATCAATGAAGTGATGGAAGTCATGACCCATGGCCGCTTCCGCCACCTGCCGGTGGAGAAGGACGGCAAGCTTGATGGCATCGTCTCCATTGGCGACGTGGTGAAACGGCGAATCGAAGACGTCGAGCGCGAGGCCGAGCAGATCCGCGAGTACATCGCGACCGCCTGACGCCGGAGCATCCGCGAGCCGGACCGCGCGGCCCCGGCTCGCCATAGAGCTTTCATCCCTAACATCCCGGGGGACCCGCTTTGGCACAGCGGTTTGCGGCGCCCCTGCGACCCTGCATGCAGCGCTGATTGGCCCGAAGCGCTTGCATGAGCGCGCGCTTTGATCTAGCGAAACCCAATGTTTTTGTGGCGCGCTCGCGCCTCCGGACCCTGCAGCGACGAACGGACTTCCATGACCATCATCGATACGCGCACACCTGACCCCAAGCGCCTCATTCCCGGTGCAACCGGTGACTGGGAGGTGATCATCGGCATGGAGGTGCATGCCCAGGTGAAATCCGCCGCCAAGCTGTTCTCCGGCGCCTCGACTGCGTTCGGTGCTGAGCCGAATTCGAACGTCAGCCTCGTCGACGCCGCCATGCCCGGCATGCTGCCGGTGATCAACGAGGAGTGCGTGCGCCAGGCTATTCGCACCGGCCTCGGCCTCAAGGCGCAGATCAACCTGAAGTCGGTCTTCGACCGCAAAAACTATTTCTATCCGGATCTGCCACAGGGCTACCAGATCTCGCAGTACAAGCAGCCGATCGTCGGTGAGGGCACGATCATCATCTCGGTCGGCCCTGACCGTCAGGGCAACTTCGAAGACATCGAGGTTGGCATCGAGCGTCTGCACCTCGAGCAGGATGCGGGCAAATCGATGCACGACCAGCATCCGACCATGTCCTATGTCGACCTGAACCGCTCGGGCGTGGCGCTGATGGAAATCGTCTCGAAGCCGGACATGCGTTCGGCTGACGAGGCCAAGGCGTTCCTAACCAAGCTGCGCACGATCGTCCGTTACCTAGGCACCTGCGACGGCAACATGGACGAAGGCTCCATGCGCGCCGACGTCAACGTCTCGGTCCGCCGTCCGGGCGAGCCGTTTGGCACCCGCTGCGAGATCAAGAACGTCAACTCGATCCGCTTCGTCGGCCAGGCCATTGAATATGAGGCACGCCGCCAGATCGCCATCCTCGAGGACGGGGGCGTGATCGATCAGGAGACCCGTCTGTTCGACGCGGTGAAGGGCGAGACCCGCTCGATGCGCTCGAAGGAAGAGGCGCACGACTACCGCTACTTCCCGGATCCGGACCTGCTGCCGCTCGAGTTTGACCAGGCCTACGTCGACGCGCTGGCTGCCGACTTGCCGGAGCTGCCGGACGACAAGAAGGCCCGCCTGATCAAGGAACTTGGCCTCTCGGCCTACGACGCGTCGGTCCTGGTTTCGGAGAAGGCGATCGCCGACTACTTCGAAAAGGCCGCCGCCGGCCGCGACGGCAAGACGGTCGCGAACTGGGTCATCAACGACCTCCTGGGCGCTCTCAACAAGTCCGGCAAAGACATTGAAACGACTCCGGTTTCGCCCGACCAGCTCGGTGCGATCGTCGACCTGATCAAGGAAGGCACGATCTCCGGCAAGATCGCCAAGGACCTGTTCGAGATCATCTGGAACAAGGGCGGCGATCCGCGCGAAGTCGTCGAGACACGCGGCATGAAGCAGGTGACCGACACCGGAGCGATCGAGAAAGCCGTCGACGAAGTCATTGCTGCCAACCCGGACAAGGCCGAGCAGGCCAAGGCTAAGCCGACGCTGGCTGGCTGGTTCGTCGGCCAGGTGATGAAGGCTACCGGTGGCAAGGCTAACCCCCAGGCCGTCAACGACCTCGTCAAGGCACGCCTCGGGATCGAATAGCCATGTTTGTCCGCACCGCTTCGGAACGCGATCTCGAGGCGGTGCGCCAGCTCCTCGTTGAGACTTGGCACGACACCTACGACGCGATCTATGGTTCAGACCGGGTCGCGTCGATCAACACCGAATGGCATTCGCTGAGCGCGCTGCGAGCGCGCATTGACATGCCGCAATCCGAGTTCCTGCTCGCCGATGACGGCGAGACGATTGCAGGCGTCGCGTTCGCGACAGCCGCTGATGACGGCAAGACCGTCAAGCTCCATCAGCTCTACGTTCATCCGGCCCATCAGGGCAGGGGTATCGGTGGCCTGTTGCTCGACGAGCTCGAGGGCTGCTTTCCCGACGCCGACAAGGTTCGCTTGGAGGTCGAGGAAGCAAACATGCGCGCTGTGCGCTTCTATGTGGGGCAGGGCTTTTCCAAGGTGGGCGAGACCGGCAATTGCGGCAAGGAAGGCTCCGGCATCAAAGCCGCCATTTTCGAGCGTCCTATTCTCTGGGCTGAATAGTCGCCAACAAGTCCTTCTGGACTAACGCTATTTTCTTGATCCTTCTGCCAGATTGATCTGGAAATGCAGCCAGATCCTACCCGTCCGAAAGCATCCCTATGTCGGCTCTAGCTCTCGCCCTTGTCCTGCTGGCAGCGCTCCTGCATGCATCCTGGAACGCAATGGTCAAGGCGAACGGCGACCGTGCCATCGTGCTGGCTGGCGTAGCCTTCGTGCATTTCGTTGGCGGTACGATTGTCGCGATCCTCGCGCCGATGCCTGCGCCGGAGAGCTGGCCGTTCATCATTGCCTCGGCGATCATCCACTATTTCTACTACGCCCTGATTTTCTTCGCCTACCGATGGGGCGACCTCTCGCACGTCTATCCCGTGTCTCGCGGTATCGCGCCGGCGCTGGTGACGCTCGGCGCCTGGTTGTTCGTCGGCGAGACGCTGACGCCTCTCGGCTGGGCGGGTGTGACGACCGTCTCGCTCGGCATCCTGTTCCTGACGGCCGGCAAGCGCATCGCCGGCACTGACCCGCGTGCGTTGTTCGCCGCGCTGACCACCGGCGTCGTGATTGCCATTTATTCCGTGGTCGATGGCGTTGGCGTTCGCCTGTCGGGCGCGCCGATGGGCTATATCGGCTGGCTGTTCGCCAGCGAGGTGCTGATCACCGCCTTCGTGCTTGCACGCCGGCGTAAGACCTTGCCGTCGGTTCACAACAAGCTGGTGTGGGTCGGGCTTTTGGGCGGCGTGTTCTCGGCAGCGGCTTACGGCCTGGTGATATTCTCGGCGACGATCGCGCCGCTCGGCGGAATCTCGGCCGTGCGCGAATCGAGCGTCATCATCGCCGCCCTGATCGGCGTGTTCATGTTCGGCGAGCGGCCAATGGCCAAGCGCCTCATCGCGGCGGTGATCGTCGCGGCGGGCGTCCTGATGCTGGCCGCCTGAGGCGCTTACTCGTCGTCGAGGATGATCTCGTTGCCTTCGGGATCGTAGACAACACCCGCGGAGCAGGAGTCGATATTCTCACGGAAGCTGAGGTCGCAACGCACCTTGGCCGCCGCCAGCGCCGCTTCACGAGAAGGCCACCCGCAGGTGAACTCGCTCCAGTGGATGCCCTCCTTGTGCATCACCCCGACGCCGGCCGACCAGCCCGGGCCTTCGCACCACGCCATCGGCGCGCAGTCCTCAATGGAGCCGGCGCGCTCGGCGCATTTCTGGCGGGCGCAGTCGATGGTCGACGCCGCATCCTCGCCGACGCAGACGCCGCCACCCTGTTCGGGCGCATAGGCGAATGCGATGCCGTTGGCCTGCGATGGCAGCGCTGCCCCGCCGAGCATGAGACATGCGGCCGAAAGCACAGCCGCACACTTGCGAAGGTTCATGAAGTCCTCCCCGACCATGGATGTTGTCGGGCCAGAGAATGCGTCAGGCAAAAGCCGTTGCCAATTGAAATCCTGTGGCTTCAGAACCCTTGTAATTGGCGCCGTGTGAGGCCATAAGCGGGACTACGGCGATACCTTGCCGGAGGAATCTATGACGACCTTTTTGAAACAGTTCTTCACCTGGTGGAACGGCCAGACGCTCGGAACCCGCTTCCATACCTGGCGTCACGGCACCCGTGTCGGCACCGATGAGTTCGGCAACGTCTACTATGAGGGCGGCAAGGATTCTGAAGGCCGCACCCGCCGCTGGGTCATCTACAACGGCTATTCGGAAGCGTCCTCGATTCCTCCGGGCTGGCATGGCTGGATCCACCACCGCGTGGATACCCCGCCGTCCAAGGAAAACTACCAGCCGCGCGAGTGGCAGAAGCCGCATAACCCGAACCCGACCGGTACGCCGAACGCCTACCGTCCGAAGGGCTCGCTGCTGAACACCGGCGAACGCCCGCGCGTGACCGGCGACTACGACGCCTGGACCCCGGGCAACTGAGTGCAATGCGAGGCTGTGGCGAGGTTTTTCTCGCCACAATCGTCCTGTACCCAGACGCAGTTCCTTCCTGAATCACCGGATCGTACCGCCGCATGGGCACTCGCAATTCGATGACATCTCTGCGCCGCCTGCTGCTCACCGCCGTGGGCTGCCTTGCAGTTACGGCTGTTCCTGCGTCTGCCGAGCGGATCAAGAACAAGGTCGCGGAGTTTACCGGTGTCGACAAGATCACCGGCCGCATCATCACCTTCGACGTCTACATCAACGAGACGGTGCAGTTCGGCGCGCTGCAGGTCACCCCGCGCGTCTGCAATTCATCGCCCGAGACGGAAGAGCCAAAGACCGACACCTTCGTTGAAGTTGACGAGATTACCCTCGACCGGAAGATCCGCCGCATCTTCACCGGATGGATGTTTGCCGAAAGCCCGGGCCTGAACGCTGTCGAGCACCCCGTCTATGACGTCTGGCTGAAGACCTGCAAGCAGGAGTCGGACGTTCCCGCGCCCGAGGCGCCGAAGACCAACTGAAGCCGCTCAGGGCGCGAACTGCGCGTCACCCTGCAGCGCTTCTTCCAGCATCTGCTCGTATTTCTTGCGCGGAACGTCGATTGCGCCGAAGCGCTTGAGGTGCTCGGTGGTGAACTGCGTGTCGAGGAGCACGAAGCCGCGTTCCCTGAGCCGCTCGACCAGGTAGACCAGCGCCACCTTCGACGCATCGGTCTCGCGCGAAAACATGCTTTCGCCGAAGAAGGTGCGCCCGAGGCTGACGCCATAGAGGCCGCCCACCAGCTTGCCGTCCCGCCAGCTTTCGACTGTGTGGCAGTAGCCATGCTCGAAGAGGGCAGTGTAGGCTTCGCGGATCGGCTCGTTGATCCAGGTCGACATGCGCCCTTCGCGCGCCTCCGCACAGCCGTCGATGACGCCTTTGAAGTCGGTGTTGACGCGGATTTCGAAGATCTGCTGCCGGACCGTCTTCCTGAGGCTGCGCGGCACGTGGAAGGAGTCGAGCGGCAGGATGCCGCGCGACTCGGGTCGAACCCAGAAGATTTCCGGATCGTCGGCGCTTTCCGCCATCGGAAAGACGCCTGACGCGTAGGCACGCAGCAGGAGGTCGAGGGGAATTCGACGTCCTGGTGCGATGGGGCGGCTCATGATGCCAGCCTGTGCCCGTTGTTATCCGTCGTTGCCCGGCGTGGTCGAAGCCAGATACTTCTCCAGCCAGTGAATATCGTAATCGCCATTGGCGATGTCGATATTGCCAACGAGGTCACGGAACAGCGGCAGCGTCGTGTTGATGCCGTCGACGACGAACTCATCGAGCGCGCGGCGCAGGCGCATCATGCACTCGACACGGTTGCGGCCATGCACGATCAGCTTGCCGATCAGGCTGTCGTAGTAGGGCGGAATCTTGTAGCCTGAGTAGACGCCGGAATCGACGCGCACGCCAAGGCCGCCAGGCGTATGGAAGTGCGTGATCTTGCCAGGCGACGGCACGAAGGTGCGCGGGTCCTCGGCGTTGATGCGGCACTCGATCGCGTGGCCGTGGAAGCGCACGTCCTCCTGGCGGACCGAAAGGCCGCCGCCCGATGCGACGCGGATCTGCTCATGGACGAGGTCGATGCCGGTGATCGCTTCCGTGACCGGATGCTCCACCTGCAGGCGGGTGTTCATCTCGATGAAGTAGAACTCGCCGTTCTCGTACAGGAACTCGATCGTGCCCGCGCCCGAATAGCCAAGGTTGGCTATCGCGTTTGCGCAGATCATGCCGATGCGGTCGCGTTCCTCTGCATTGAGGGCAGGGGAGTTCGCTTCTTCCCACACCTTCTGGTGACGGCGCTGCAGCGAGCAGTCGCGTTCGCCAAGGTGGATCGCCTGGCCCATGCCGTCGCCCATGACCTGGACTTCGATGTGGCGCGGCTTCTCGAGATACTTCTCGATGTAGACGGCGTCGTCGCCGAACGCGGCACCAGCTTCCGAGCGGGCCGTTGCAAGCGCGACCTCAAGGTCAGCTTCGCTGCGCGCGACCTTCATGCCGCGGCCACCGCCGCCGGCCGAAGCCTTGATGATGACCGGGTAACCGATCTCGGCGGCAATGCGCTTGGCTTCCTTTTCCTCGGTCACGGCGCCGTCGGAGCCGGGAACGACCGGGATGCCTAGGCTCTTCGCGGTGCGCTTCGCCTCGATCTTGTCGCCCATCACGCGGATGTGGTCGCCCTTGGGGCCGATGAAGGTGATGTTGTGCGCGGCGAGAATGTCAGCAAACTTGGCGTTCTCCGACAGGAAGCCGTAGCCCGGATGGATCGCATCCGCGCCGGTGATCTCGCAGGCCGCGACGATCTGGTGGATGTTGAGGTAGGATTCGCGCGACGGCGGCGGACCGATGCAGACGCTCTCGTCGGCGAGGCGCACGTGCATTGCATCCGCGTCGGCGGTGGAGTGCACAGCGACCGTCTTGATGCCGAGCTCCTTGCAGGCCCGCAGGACGCGAAGCGCAATTTCACCGCGGTTGGCGATCAGGATTTTCTGGAACATCGCCCGGCCTATTCGATGACAACGAGCGGCTCACCGTATTCCACGGGCTGCGCATCTTGGCACAGGATCGCGGTGACGGTGCCCGCACGCGGTGCAGGGATCTGGTTCATCGTCTTCATCGCCTCGATGATGAGAAGGGTCTGGCCCTCCTTCACCTGCTGGCCGACGGTGATGAACGGCGCGGCGCCCGGAGCCGGAGCGAGGTAGACGGTGCCGACCATCGGCGACGGGACGGCGTTCTTGGAGACGTCTGCCGGTGCCGCCGCTGCGGGAGCCGCAGGAGCCGCCGGGGCAGCCGCAACGGGTGCCGGGGCAGGCGCAGCTGCCGGGGCAAAAGCCTGGACCGCAGCGGGAGTGCGCGAAACGCGAATCCGCAGATCGTCCTGTTCCACCTCGATTTCGGTCAGATTGGTTTCATCCAGGATGCTGGCGAGGTCGCGGATCAGCTGCTGGTCAACGCCGTATTTCTTGGTCGACATCGAGTTGGGTCCCTTATCGTGTTTCTTGGCGCCGGTCATGACCGGGCGGCGAGCGCGTGAAGTGCCATGATGTACCCGTATGGGCCGAATCCACAGATCATGCCGGTGGCAACGGGCGACACCCATGAATGGTGCCTGAATTGTTCGCGCGCGTGAATGTTTGAAAGATGCACTTCCGCGACGGGCAGGGGCTGCACAGCCCGGATCGCGTCGTGGATGGCGATGGAAGTATGACTGTAGGCGCCGGGGTTGATGATCAGCCCCTTGGCCTTGGAACCGGCTTCCTGAATCCAGTCGACCAGAACGCCCTCGTGGTTGGACTGGCGGAAATCGACCTCAAATCCGAGCTCGGTGCCGGCCTTGCGGCAATCTTCGCCGATCTGGTCCAGCGTCTTGCCACCATAGATGCCGGGCTCTCTGACGCCGAGCATGTTGAGATTGGGGCCGTTCAGAACGAAAATGACATTTGACATGGATAGATGGTCCCTGCGCGCCGGCATCTATAAAGGGCTTAGTCCGGGAGGCAAAGAGCGCAAGTGCCTTCTTCGCCTGTCCACAACGACAACAGCGCGTCCGCTTCACGGTTAATTCGTCGCGCGGGCCTGATCAACCTTTTCTGACAAAACCTCGTGTCCGAGCGCGCCGAACACAACTTCATCACCTACCACATAGGAAGGCGTACCGGTGATCGCGAGCCGGTTGGCAAGGTCATAGGTCTGGTTGAACGCCTCGATGATCTCGGGGTTCTTCATCTCCTGGCGCAGCGTGGCCTCATCGACACCGAGCGAGACGGCGGCAAGGATCGCCGCACCTTCCGAAGCGCGGGCACCGCCGACGAGCAGGCGTTCATGGAACTCCTGGTACTTCTCCGGCGCCAGCGAGCGGAATGCCATCGAGACGATGTGCGCCTTCTGCGAGTCGGGCCCGAGTATCGGGAATTCCTTCAGCACGAAGCGCAGGTCCGGATTGTTGGCGACGAGCGCCTTCATGTCCTCGTGCGCGCGCTTGCAGAAGCCGCAGTTATAGTCGAAGAACTCAACGATGGTCGTGGTGCCGTTCGGATTGCCGATCACGCCGTCATACTTCGAATTGAAGATGACGTCGGCCGACTCGGCGATGGTCGCGCGCTGCAGCTCGGCCTGCATGTCCTGCTGGCGCTGTTCGAGCGCCACCTGCATCTCTGCAAGGATCTCCGGATTTCCGAGGAGATAGTCGCGCACGATCTGCTCGATCTGCTGCTGTGGCAGGCCGGCCGATGGTGCGGACGCCTGCACGGCGGCAGAGGAGGACGCCTGGTTGCCGGCATAATAACCTGCGCCGACCATTAGTGCGCTGGCGGCGAGGCCTGCGAGAGCGAAGGGGATTGCTTTGATGCTCATGTCGGATTGGCCTGTTCTCTGCGCCTAGCGCTTTGGTGCCTTGTAATTGAGGATGTCCTGCGCGCGCAGCCAGGAGGGTGATCCCTTCTTCAGCTTCAGCTGTGCCCGCGCGGCGAATTTCTTCGCTTCGTCGTACTTGCCCGAATAGAAGTGCCCGTCGGCGGTTGCAAGCTCCGCCTGGCCGATATCGCCCAGCTGTCCGTAGGCCTGCGCGAGATAGCGGTAGCCGGCGGAAAAATCCTTCGCGCGCGTCAGCCCCGCCTGCAACTCGACAACTGCCTTGCGGATATTCTCGGGCTTGCCGGTGGCGAGCAGCGCCTGGCCGTAGCCGATCTGGATAAGGCCGGAATTGCCGCGCTCGAGGCTCTTTGCGCGGCCAAAGGCTTCAGCGGCCTCAGCCGGACGGCCGGCCTTCATCAGGATCTCGCCACGCATTTCGTGGAAATAGGGGTTCTTCGGGTTCTGTGCGACCACGGCGTCGATCTTGCCGACTGCGGCGCGGGCGCTGCCGGAAATGAAGGTAGCGATGGCGTCGGCGTAGAGAGCAGGCAGACCGCGCGGATCGTTGCGGAACAGCCGCATTGCCGCCTGGTGGCCCTGCGTGTAGGCGGCGATCTTGGCCCGCATCAGGTCGTGGCGCAGCTGCAGGGCAGGGGGATCCTTGCGCTCGAAGTGCTTGCTCTGGCGCGCCAGGGTTTCGAGCGTCGCAATGCGCTCCTGCGGCGTCGGGTGGCTGATCTGGTAGGGATCGACGCGAACGCCGGCGAGCGCCATCGACTTGCCGAGCCGCTCGAAGGTCTTCAGCATGCCTTTGGCCGACTGGCCGGTGCGCTCAAGATAGGTGATGGCCGAGCGGTCGGCGGTGGCTTCCTCGGTGCGCTGGTAGCTTAGCAGCGAACGGCGGGCAGCTTCCGTGCCACCCATGAGGATGCCGGTGCCGGAGCGGGCAAGGCCGTCGGAGCCCGCTTGCGCGCCGGCCACCATCGCGCCCGCGCCAAGAATCGTCGAAATGATAGCCATGGTCTGCGCGCGCGACAGCTGCTCGCGCAGGCGCTGCTGGTGGCCGCCGGCGATATGACCGGCCTCGTGCGCGATCACGCCGATAATCTCGTTCGGCGTTTCCGACATCAGCAGCGCGCCGGTGTTCACGAAGATGCGACGCCCGGCCACGAACGCGTTGAACGAGTTGTCGTTGACCAGAATGATTTCAATGCCGGACTTGCTGAGGCCCGCAGCCTCGAGAATCGGTCGGGCATATTCGGCAACCAGTGCCTCGATTTCCGCGTCGCGGACGAGAGAGATGCCGCGCTGGGCATGGGCCTGCGCGGAAACGGCCACCGACAGGATCGTGGCAAGGAACAGGCGCAAGACGTTGCGGAGCGAAGCAAATCGACGCATGGAAGTCAGAGCTAACGGACCTTGGGTAAGCTGAAAAGCTGCGGCGTTGGTTTTCATCAACTTGTGATCCGCACATGTTTCAGGCATTTGTGCGGCCACTCCCCCTTCTGGTTACCGAGGTTATACATGGCGGTCGCCATTTCCAGACGCGGCGCAGTCGAGCCGTTTCACGCAATGGACATCCTGGCAGAGGCGAACCGCCTGCGTGCCCAGGGGCATCCGGTGGTGTCGCTTGCCGTCGGCCAGCCTTCCGATCCCGCTCCGCGCGCGGTGCGAGAGGCTGCAGCGCGTGCGGTTCAGAACGGACAGATAGGCTACACCGATTCGCTGGGCCTGATGGACCTGCGAAAGGCAATCGCCCAGCACTATGGCGATGCCTACGGCCTCGACGTACCTGCCTCGCGCATTGCCGTAACAACCGGCTCGTCGGCCGGCTTCAACCTCGCCTTCCTCGCGATGTTCGACGCAGGCGACCGCGTTGCGATCACCACGCCCGGCTATCCCGCCTACCGCAACATCCTCGCGGCGCTGGGCCTTGAGGTCGTCGAGATCAGGCTGGGCGACGAAGGCTACCTTACCGCGGAAATGCTGGAGCGTACCCATCGTGAAAAAACGCTCAAGGGCGTGCTGTTCGCCAGCCCCGGCAACCCGACCGGTGCTCTGATCCCGGCAGAGGCGCTGCGCGAGCTGGTCGAAGCTGCCCGCAACCTCGGCATCGCCGTCATCTCGGACGAGATCTACCACCGACTGTCCTACACCGGCGCCGATGTCAGCGCGCTGAGCTACGGCGATGATGTAACGGTCATCAACTCGTTCTCGAAGTACTATTGCATGACTGGCTGGCGCATCGGCTGGATGGTGCTGCCGGAGGAGCTGGTTCGACCCGTGGAGCGCATTTCTCAGAGCCTCTACATCTCTGCACCGGAAGTCTCGCAGATCGGCGCGATCCAGGCGTTCGGCGCGAGCGAGGAGCTCGATCTCGTCAAGCAGCGCTACATCGCTAACCGCGCATTGCTGTCGGACGCGCTGCCGAAGCTCGGCCTGCCGCTGGCAGCACCCATGGACGGCGCGTTCTATGCTTATTGCGATGTTTCGCGGCACACGAATGACAGCATGGACTTCGCGAAGCGTCTGCTCGCAGAGGCGCATGTCGCGGCAACGCCGGGTCTCGACTTCGACATTAGCGAAGGCCATCGTTACCTGCGCCTGTCCTATGCGGGTAGCGGCGCGGACGTTTCCGAAGCCATCGAGCGGCTGACGCGCTGGCTTTAACCAGCTCGGTCGGGTGCCGTCTGCCCGCTAACCAATCCTTGAAAACAAAGGAACCGGCGCGTGCGCCGGTTCCTTTTTGTCTGATCGGTTGTGCGGCTTAGAAGAAGCCGCGACGCTGCCACCATCCTTTGCGTGGCTTCGGCTCCTCGCCGGCAGGGGCCGACGAGGTCACGACCGGCTCGGTCGCGATCGGCTTGGGGTCCGCCTTCGGAGCCGGTTCCTCTGCCTTGGCCTCCGGCTCGGATTCGGCCGGCGCCTCCGTTACGTCCGCAGCCACTTCCGACGGCGCTGCTTCTGCGGCCGGTTCCTCAGCAGGGACGGCAGCAGGTTCGGCGACGGGCTCAGCCGGAGTCTCGACAGCCTCGGCGGCAACCGGCTCGGCCGGCGCTTCGGCCTCGGCAGTTGCCTTCTTGCGACGCGTGGTGCGCTTCTTCGGCTTCTCTGCCGGCTCCTCGGCAGCTGGTGCCGCCTCAAGTTCGGTCGCAGCCTGTGCGACTTCTGCTTCGGCAGCCTCGGCCTTCTTGGAGCGCCGGCGTGTGGTCTTCTTCTTCGGCGCTTCCTCGGCTGGAGCCTCTACGGTCTCCATCGCGGCCGCATCGGCGTCGCCGGTCGCCGCAGGCGCTTCTGAGGTTGCCTCGGCTACAACCTCGGCGGCAGGTGCTTCAGCCTCGCCCTCAGCCTCTTCACCGGAAGCTGCTGCCAGCGCGTCCTCGTCACGACGGTTGCGGCGTCCACCGCGCTTGCCGCGACGGCGCTTCTTTGTCTCGCCATTGCCGGCAGCCGACCCTTCAGCGCTGGCCTCGCCAGCGGATTCGCCCTCATCGTCGGTCTCGGCAACGGCATCGGCCGTCTCGCCGGCATCGTCGTCGACGGTGGATTCACCGTTCGTCGCTGCCTGTGCTGCGTCCTGCTCACCGCGATCGCGACCGCCACGACGGCGGCGGCGACGCTTGCGCTTGCGCTGGCCGCCATTGCCGTTTTCTTCCTGCGTAGCGGCAGCAACCGGCTCCGCAGCCTCTTCTTCTGCCTCTTCCTCGACCTCAACGTCGATGATGTCGTCCTCAGGCTCTTCCTCGTAGGCGATGGTCGGCATGACCGGCACGAAGCCTTCCGGCCGCTCTGCAATGGCGCCCTTGACGATGAGGTAGTGCTGCGAGCGCACCGACTCGTCGGCCTCGATGGTGATCGTCAGGCCGAAACGCCTCTCGAGGTCGATCAGCGTCGAACGCTTGTGGTTGAGAATGTAGATCGCGGTGGCCGTCGGCGTACGCACGATGATGTGGTTGCGCGAGTCCTTGAGGAGGTACTCCTCGATCGCGCGGATCACCAGCAGACCGACCGACGAATCGGACCGGACATGACCGGCGCCGCCGCAATGCGGGCAGACCTGCATGGTCGATTCGAGCACCGAGGCGCGGATGCGCTGGCGCGACATTTCGAGCAGACCGAAATGCGAGATCCGGCCGACCTGGATGCGGGCGCGGTCGTTCTTCAGGCATTCCTTCAGCCGCTTCTCGACCGCGCGGTTGTTGCGGCTCTCCTCCATGTCGATGAAGTCGATCACGATGAGGCCGGCAAGGTCGCGCAGGCGAAGCTGGCGGGCAATTTCCTCCGCTGCTTCGAGGTTCGTCTGCAGCGCGGTGTCCTCGATGGAGTGCTCCTTGGTGGAGCGGCCCGAGTTCACGTCGATCGCAACCAGCGCTTCGGTCTGGTTGATGATGATGTAGCCGCCGGACTTCAGCGTCACCTGCGGCTGCAGCATCTTGTCAAGCTGCCCCTCGATGCCGTTGCGCGCGAAGATCGGCACAGTGTCGCGATAGGGCTGAACCACTTTGGCGTGGCTCGGCATCAGCATGCGCATGAAGTCCTTCGCCTCGCGGTAGCCCGACTCGCCGGCGACGAGGATCTCGCTGATGTCCTTGTTATAGAGGTCACGCACCGAACGCTTGATGAGGGAGCCTTCCTCGTAGACGAGGGCAGGGGCCGTGGACTTCAGCGTCAGATCGCGGACGTTGTCCCACAGGCGCATCAGGTATTCGTAGTCGCGCTTGATCTCGGTCTTGGTGCGGCTCTCGCCGGCTGTGCGCAGGATGACGCCCATGCCCTGCGGGACATCGAGCTCCTTGACGATTTCCTTGAGGCGCTTGCGATCCTGGGCGTTGGTGATCTTGCGGGAGATGCCGCCGCCACGGGCGGTATTGGGCATCAGCACGGAGTAGCGCCCGGCAAGCGACAGATAGGTCGTCAGCGCGGCGCCCTTGTTGCCGCGCTCTTCCTTGACCACCTGCACCAGCAGGATCTGGCGGCGCTTGATGACTTCCTGGATCTTGTACTGGCGGCGATGCGGCCGGCGGCGCTCTTCGTGGACTTCCTCGAAGGCATCCTCGGCACCAACGGACTCGATCTCGTCGGCGCCGTTATTGTCGTCGCCGTCGTGAGAGTCGCTGTCGTCGTGATTGTCGTCGCTCGGCGCTTCGGCTTCTTCGGCAAAGTGGCCTTCGGCAGCAGCAGGAGCTTCCTCGGAAACCACGTCGACTTCCGCGGCCTCGGCCAGCACCTTTTCGCGGCTTTCCTCGCCTTCGGCCTCTACGGCCTCGCCAGCTTCGTCGTGGCTTTCGCCCTCGGCGTCGGCCTCAGCGCCGTTCGTCTCGCCGGCGGCGTGTGCGCCTTCGCCATTGCGGTCGCGGTTGCGGCCACGGCGACGGCGGCGGTTGCGGCCGTTGCGCTCCTCGCCGTCCTCGTCGTCATCATCGGCATCGCGTGCGTCCTCGGCTTCTGCACGCAGCAGCGCCTGACGGTCGGCAACTGGGATCTGGTAGTAGTCCGGATGAATCTCCGAGAATGCCAGAAAGCCATGACGGTTGCCGCCATATTCAACGAAGGCGGCCTGAAGCGACGGTTCGACCCGGGTTACTCGGGCGAGATAAATGTTACCCTTGAGCTGCTTCTTGTTTTCCGACTCAAAGTCGAACTCTTCAATGCGGTTACCGCGAACGACGACTACGCGCGTTTCCTCCGGGTGGGAGGCATCTATGAGCATTTTGTTGGGCATTATGTCTTGTCTCCCCGGCGCGGGCAGACGGACGCAACCGCGGATCTGCGCGGAATACATGCGCTGTTCTTGCCAGCACGCCGGAATATTGGGGGGTCGCACGCACAAGGAGAAGCCGACCTGCCGCACCGGCCGCGGCCATGAAGGCGCGGTTTCTTTCGGTCTGGAGCAGGGTCTGGCTTGCGTTCATTGCGTTACATGCGAAACCATTATTTGAACCAAGGCCCATCTGGTGGAAACGGGCCCGCCGATTTTGCTCGTACAGAGCCGGCTGGAACCTGGTCCCAACCGTCTTTCCTCACGCCAGGGGCCCCGTTCTGCGGGTACCTCCTGCAAGAAAATTCTTTGGAAACACCTGTCCCGCCATCGACGTGCCTTTGATCCGCGGTGGCACCGTTGCTGCCAAAGCAAGGCATGGGCGGCAGGCTCGACCGATCACGACATTGCGGTGATCCGAACTTGCTTTTATGATTTGCAGAAGGTCATGGCAACCCACAATCGTTGGCGGCCTCGCTGAGCGAAAGGTTGGGGATCATCCGGCATATGGTGTTTAATCCGGCATATGGTGTTTAAAGAGTTGCTTAACCATAGGCCGTTACCAATCCTTAACTCCGGCCTTCGGCCAGATATTTGAACAGGATGCCATGCCGCAGACTTGCAGCCCCCAGTTTGACGCCCGTCTACGCCAGATGCTGACGCGCATCGTGGCCGTCCTGGTGATGTTGCTGAGTTTTGCTCCTTTCTCTGTGTCCGCATCCGAACTGCTCGTTGCGCACAGCTACAAGATGGCCGGTGATACCTCGCGCATGCGCCTTGTTGTGCATTTCGACAAGGAGCCGGACCTGCGCTGGTTCCTGCTACGCGATCCACATCGCCTTGCCATTGAAATGCCGGAGGCGGAATTTCGTTTCGACGCCGAGGAGCTGACGGCGCGCAGCATGGTCACGGGCGTGTATTATGGTAACACTGGTCCCGGTACCTCGCGCCTGATCCTTTCCTTCGACGGGCCGTTCGCCGTCGAGCGCGTCGAGATCCTGCAGAACGAGAGCGAGCCGGGCTACCGGATGGTGGCCGACATCGGCGCTGCCTCCGAGGAAGCGTTCCAGACGGCGATGGCCGAGCAGGTCGCCACGACTGGGGCCACCGCTGCCGCCAAGGGCGACCGTCTGGTGAAGCAGGCGGTTCGGCAGACCCGACCGTTCCGCGTCGTGATTGATCCGGGCCACGGTGGTATCGACACGGGGGCAGCCGGCGTAAGCGGCACTCAGGAAAAGACGATCACACTCGCCTTCGCGCTCGAACTTAAGAAGCGACTGGAGGATGTGGGCGGCCTCGACGTGTTCCTCACCCGCGACCGCGACCTGTTCCTGCGTCTCGACGAGCGCGTGAAGATCGCGCGCCAGAATGAGGCCGACCTGTTCATTTCGATTCATGCTGACTCGATCCGGCAGAAGTCCGTTCGCGGCGCGACCGTTTACACCGTCTCCGACAAGGCGTCGGACCCGGAAGCTGCCGCCAAGGCTATCCGCGAGAACCTCGCCGACGAGATCGCCGGCGTCGTGGTCGAGGAGGAAAACGAGGAAGTCGCGGACATTCTCGTCGACCTCATCCGCCGGGAGACCCAGGGCTTCTCGATCCGCTTCGCGCGCTCGCTCGTCGAGGAGCTGAAGGGTGCAATCGCCATGATCCCGACCAATCCGCATCGATTCGCCGGCTTCCGTGTGCTGCGCGCGCCCGACGTTCCCTCGGTGCTGCTTGAACTGGGTTACCTGTCGAATCCGGATGACGAAGCACTTCTGCGCGATCCCGAGTGGCGGGCAAAGGCTGCCAATGGCATTGCATCTGCCATCGGTTACTTCGCCGCAGCCCGTCAGGGTGCGGGTGGCTGAACCCGGCTCCTGAATTTGGTGTATTGCCCCCGCGCCGGAGCTCTAGTAGCGGAAGGGGCGGTGGCGATTGCGTTGCAGCAACACAACACTGTGTTATCTAATGCAGGAATCGCAAAACAGGCCTTTTCTATCGCCGCATTTTGCCCACAAGGGCGGAGCATCAGGTGTCGTTGAGACGATGCATGGTCGCGACCGGCGGTTGCGGTCATGGCGCGAGGGCTCGTTGGTCCTCCAGGTGGAGCGGGTATGATAAGGCTTATCGGATATTTCTTCGGTGTTGGTGTCGCGCTGGCGCTCGCAGTTGCCGCTGGCGTGGCCATTTACCTCACCGCAATTACCAGGGATCTGCCTGACTACGAGGTGCTCACCCGCTACGAGCCGCCGGTAACGACCCGCGTGCATGCGTCTGACGGCGCGCTGATGGCAGAGTTCGCCCGCGAGCAGCGCCTGTTCCTGCCGATCCAGGCGATCCCGGACCGCGTCAAGGCCGCCTTCATCTCCGCGGAAGACAAGAACTTCTACACGCACCCCGGCATCGACGTGACGGGACTGATCCGCGCGATCGCCACCAATCTCCAGAACATCGGCAGCGGCCGCCGCCCGGTCGGCGCCTCGACCATCACGCAGCAGGTCGCAAAGAACTTCCTGCTCGATTCCAGCCTCTCCTATGACCGCAAGGTCCGGGAGATGATCCTGTCGTTCCGCATCGAGCAGGCGTATCCGAAGGACCGCATCCTCGAGCTCTACCTCAACGAGATCTATCTCGGCTTCGTCTATCCGGGTTATGGCGCCTACGGCGTCGCTGCCGCTGCGCTGGTCTACTTCGACAAGTCGGTCAACGAGCTGACAGTCGCCGAAGCAGCCTATCTCGCCGCGCTGCCGAAGGGCCCGACCAACTACCATCCGTTCCGCCATACCGAGCGAGCGCTGGAGCGCCGCAACTGGGTGATCGACCAGATGGTCGAGAACGGCTACGTCGACCGGGAGGAGGGCGAGCGCCAGAAGGCGCTCCCGCTGGGCGTCAACCCGCGCCGCGGTGGCAACTACCTGTTCGCCGGTGAGTACTTCACCGAGGAAGTCCGCCGCCAGATCATTTCCCGCTACGGCGAGAACGCGCTTTACGAAGGGGGCCTCTCGGTCCGCACCACGATCGAGCCGCTGATGCAGCGTCAGGCCCGCAAGGCGATGCAGAACGGCATGATCCGCTACGACACGCTGCGCGGTTACCGCGGCCCGGTCACGCATATAGACGTTTCCGGCGACTGGGGTGTCGAGCTTGGCAAGGTCCAGCGTCTCTCCGACGTGCCGGAGTGGCAGCTGGCCGTCGTGCTCGAATCCTCGCGCGAGGGGCTGAAGATCGGTCTGCAGCCTGCGCGCCAGACCTCCGGCGATCTTGTGCCGGAACGTGAAACCGCCACTGTCTCCGCCGAGGATATGAGCTGGGCGATGCGTCTGGTGCGCGACGGCAAGATGGTCAAGGTCAAGTCGCCTGAAGAGGTCGTGCAGCCGGGCGATGTCGTCTATGTCGAGAAGAAGGGCGAGGGTGACGGCTACATGCTCCGCCAGGTGCCGGAAATCTCCGGCGGCCTCGTTGCGATGGACCCACACACGGGCCGCGTGCTGGCGATGGTCGGCGGGTTCTCCTTCTCGCAGTCCGAATTCAACCGCGCGACGCAGGCGATGCGCCAGCCGGGCTCGTCCTTCAAGCCGATCCTCTACGCTGCCGCGCTCGACAATGGTTACACGCCGGCGTCGGTGGTCATGGACGCGCCGATCACCATCCGCATCGGCAATCAGGTGTGGGAGCCGAAGAACTACGGCGGTGGCGCTGCTGGCCCGTCGACGCTGCGCGCCGGCATCGAACGTTCGCGAAACCTGATGACAGTGCGCCTCGCCAACGACATGGGCATGAACCTCGTCGCCGAGTATGCCGAGCGCTTCGGTGTCTACGACAAGATGCTGCCGGTGCTGGCAATGTCGCTGGGCTCCGGCGAGACGACCGTCATGCGCATGGTCTCGGCCTATGCGATCATGGCGAACGGCGGCAAGTACATCCAGCCGTCGCTGGTCGACCGCATCCAGGACCGCTACGGCAAGACCGTGTTCCGCCACGATCAGCGCAAGTGCGAGGGGTGCAACGCGACTGAATGGGATCCGAACCTGCCCGAGCCCGAGCTTATCGATGATGCCGAGCAGATCCTCGACCCGATGACCGCCTACCAGATCACGTCGATGATGGAAGGCGTCGTCCAGCGGGGTACCGCCGCGGCTCTGGCCGAACTCGGCTATCCGCTCGCCGGCAAGACCGGCACCACCAACGAGGAGCGCGACGCCTGGTTCATCGGCTACACGCCGGACCTCGTCGTCGGCCTTTACCTCGGCTACGACCGCCCGCGCCCGATGGGCAAGGGCTCGACCGGCAGCGGCCTTGCCGTCCCGGTCTTCAAGGAACTTATGAAGGATGTCCTCAAGGACAAGCGTCCGGTGCCGTTCCGCGTGCCGGAAGGCATGACCATGATCTCGGTCGACCGCAAGACGGGCATGCGCGCCGACGGTCCAGGCTCGATCGTCGAGGCATTCAAGCCGGGCACCGGTCCTGCCGACAGCTACTGGGTCATCGGCATGGATGACTTCCAGGCAGCCGAGCGTGCGCGCGAGCTTTCGCCGGGTGCCAGCGAAGCGATCATGCAGGGCGGCGGCGGCCTCTACTGACGCCGGACACCGCCCGGCCATTTCACCTTTACAGGCGCGGACCTGCCTCCTATGTTCCGCGCCGATTCAGCTTTTTGAAGGAAACAACCGCTTCATGCGCGCGGAAATCGAGAACATCGTCGACGAAATCAAGCAGGCGATAACCCTGCTGAGGAGGCATCTTTGACTGGGATCAGGCCGTAAAACGACTTGATTACCTGAACATGCGTGCCGAGGATCCCTCCCTTTGGAATGATCCTCAGGAAGCGCAGAAACTGATGCGCGAGCGCCAGACGCTCGAAAATGGCATTAATGCCGTGAAGTATGTCACCCAGGCTCTGAACGACAACGTCGAGCTCATCGAGATGGGTGAGGAAGAGGGCGACCAGACGGTCGTCAGCGATGCCGAGGATGCCATCCGGGCGCTGCGCGCCGAGGTGAGGGCGCGGCAGATCGAGACCCTGCTTTCGGGCGAGGCTGACGGCAACGACACCTATCTCGAAGTTCATGCCGGTGCCGGCGGAACCGAGAGCCAGGACTGGGCAAGCATGCTCCTGCGCATGTACACGCGCTGGGCCGAGCGCCGCGGCTTCAAGGTCGAGGTGCTGGAAGTCCATGACGGCGAAGAAGCCGGCATCAAGTCGGCGACCATCCTCGTCAAGGGCACCAACGCCTACGGCTGGCTGAAGACCGAGTCGGGCGTGCACCGCCTGGTGCGCATCTCGCCCTACGATTCGAACGCCCGTCGCCATACCTCTTTCTCGTCGGTCTGGGTCTATCCGGTGGTCGACGACTCGATCAATATCGAGGTCAGTGAGAGCGATTGCCGCATCGATACCTACCGTGCCTCGGGCGCAGGCGGCCAGCACGTCAACACGACCGACTCGGCAGTGCGCATCACGCACATCCCGACCGGTATCGTCGTGGCCTGCCAGCAGGAGCGCTCGCAGCACAAGAACCGCGCCAAGGCTTGGGAAATGCTGCGTTCGCGCCTGTACGAGGAAGAGCTGAAGAAGCGCGAGGCAATCGCCAACGCTTCCGAGGCCTCCAAGACGGACATCGGCTGGGGTCACCAGATCCGGTCCTACGTGCTGCAGCCGTACCAGCTGGTGAAGGACCTGCGCACGGGCGTCGAGAGCCCCAGCCCCTCGGACGTTCTCGACGGCGACCTCGACGAGTTCATGGAAGCAGCCCTGTCGCAGCGCATCGAGGGTGGTGCCGGACAGGTTGTCGAGGATATCGACTGATTATGGGAATAGGGGCTTAGTTGAATAGGGCAGTATGCCTGCTTGATGACCTAAGCCCCCATTCACCTATTCCCCCTCTACAGCAACGCCTGTACCTGCTTGCCTGCCTTCAGGAAGCGCACGGGATCGATCGCCGTGCCGTTACGGCGCACTTCGAAGTGGAGGTGCGGGCCGGTCGAGCGGCCAGTCGAACCCGCTTCGCCGATGATGTCGCCGGTCTTTACTTCCTGGCCTTCCTTCACGTCGATACGGCTCAGGTGCGCGTAGCGCGAGGTGAGGCCGTGGCCATGGTCGATCTCGACCATGCGGCCGTAGCCGCCGTTGAGGCCAGCGCGGACGACCTTGCCGGCGCCGGCGCTGCGTATCGGCATGCCGACCGCCGCGCGGAAGTCGATGCCGGTGTGCATCGCCGGGCGGCGGATCAGCGGGTCGCGGCGTACGCCGAAGCTGCTGGTGACTGCCTGGCCAGGAACCGGATGATGTATCGGCAAATGCATGGCCGCAGCCTTGGCACTTTCGAGCTTCGCCAGCGCGGCATCGAGCTCGCGCACGCGGGTTTCGAATTCGAGGCTGCCATCAAGCGGCATCAGCGGGCCGCCCGTTGCCTCCTCCGGCGATTCGACGGCCGAGCTCAGGCCTGCGGCCTCAAGCGCTTCGGTGATCTGGTCAGCCGTCTGGAAGGCGGCCTCGGCAAGCTTGTCGAGACCTTCGAGCTGCTCTTCCTCGATCGCGCGCAGCGACCGGTTGATCGAAACGAACAGGCGATCGGCGCCGTCGGCGGCACTTTCGCCTTCATCCTTGCCGGGCCACGACAGGGAAGGGGCCGACGCGAACACCGGCGCATCGCGCGAGGCGCGCAGCTGCGGCTTTTCCTTCGTGCCGATCGTATCGTCGATGGCCGCACCGACTTCGCGTGCGCGTTCGAGGATCGGCTCGATCAGCCCTTGGCGCTCGGAGAGCTGCGACTGGCGGGCGAGAAGCTGGGAAACCTTGTTGACGACCAGTTGCTGGTCGAGGAGCTGGCGGCTGGTGATGCGATCGACCTGGCCGCGCAGCATCGAGATGCGGTCTTCGTAGGCCTGCTGCATGCGTGCCTGTCGCGCGGCGGCCGCACCAATCAGGTCGTCACGCAGCACGAGATAGGAAGTTGCGATAAGATAGCCGATCGCAGCAATTGCAACCAATGAACCGCACAGCGCAGCTAGCCACGGCCGCACGATGAAGTGCCGGATCTCGTCGCCTCGCGCTATGATGATTGTATGCGGTTCCTTGCGTCTGCCGAAGACGGAAGCCTGCCGATACCTTGCCACTTTACACACCCGATCGCAGGAAGTTGCGAGGGTGGATTACACATTATTAGGGTTAACAAACCTTGAGCGAGGCGGCGGTTCTCAAAGCGCGCGCGCTGCCTCCAGCACCTGCTCGGCATGGCCGCGCACCTTAACCTTCGGCCAGATCCGAACGATCTTGCCCTCACGGTCGATGAGGAGGGTGGTGCGCTCGACGCCCATGAATTTGCGGCCGTACATGCTCTTTTCCTTCCAGACGCCATAGGTCTGGAGGACGCTCTTATCCTCGTCTGCCGCGAGGATCAGATCGAGGCCGTGCTTGGTGCGGAACTTGTCGTGCAGGGCGACGCTGTCCGGCGAAATGCCAATCAGCACAGTGCCGGTTTTGTCGAACTCGGGCTTCAGCGCGGTGAACTCCAGCGCCTCTGCGGTGCAGCCCTGGGAATCGTCTTTCGGATAGAAGAACAGCACCACATTGCTGCCGCGAAAGGCGGATAGGGAGACGCGCTCCACCCCACTGCCGGGCAGATCGAACTCGGGCGCAACCTGGCCTGTCTTGATCTCGTCCATGATGGTGCTCCGTTTCAGGTTACGCTCGTGCGCCGGGCAGATATAGTGGCTGGCAAAGATTCGTCCAACTGCAGGAACGGACCATCGCGGCGTGCACAGCGAAATACCGCCTCACGAAAAGATCCGCTTTCGCCGCGGCGACGTCGCCTGTCTCGATCAGCTGCCTTCTGCCATTGCCACACCTCGCCGCCGCCAACGGTCGATGGCGCGCGCGATCAGCAAGGTTGCTGCTAGCATTACCGTTCTTTTCCTGCTGTTCGCCTCCGTTGGCATAGCGGCAATTCTAGGGGGTATCGGCGATGAGCGCCTGCGCTCGGAGGCGCAGGCCGCACTGCATCGGTTAGGCGGCGACGAATTTTTGCCGACGATCGGCGCGACCAGTGTCTCCCTCGACGGTTTTGCCACGCTCGGGCTGAAGGCAGAGGACGTTCGCGTTGGCACAGCCCATTCCGCCGAGCTGATGCGTATCGGCTCGCTTAATATGGGGCTGCGGGTTCTGCCGTTAGCACGCGGCGACGTCCGGGTTTCCAGCGTCAGTGTTGCAGACGCACGCGTCGACGTTTCCGCGCTGCCGGGTGCGGAATCTTCGCGCGCACTGCCCATCTTCGATGACGACGGTCTCATCGATCCCGATGCAGCAATCCAGCTGGTCTTCAAATCTGCCCGGCAGATGCTTGAGATGCTCGACACGCGCGAGGTCGACCGTATCGCACTCAGCGAGGTCGAGATCATCACAGCGGAGACTTCGCCTCTCGGACCTGTCCATGTCCGTGAGGCAAAAATCGCACGCAGCGGGCCAGGGCAGCTGGCGCTGACAGCCGAGCTCGAATTGGGCGGCCGCACCGCGACGATCGAGGGTACTGCCGCGATCGACGAGGCGGATGACAAGCTCAAAGCACTGTCGCTGATGATCGACGCGCCGGAAGTGCCGGAGGGGACGCAGATATCCGGTTGGGCCGCAAAATTCGCGTCGGCGAGCATCACACTTGGCGGTTCGCAAAAGCTGCAGCCCGAGAGTTTTACCCTGTCGGCGCAGATCGATGATCTTGCTCTGCCGATCGGTCGGGAAGGTTTCGTCGGCGACTTTGCGGTCGATGCGACCGCGGCAGCGGGTGCGGAAAAGCTTGAGATCAACCGGCTGCTAATTGGCAGCGGACGCTCCACCTGGGACTTTCACGGTGCGATTGGCCCGATGCCGCGCGACGGAGCTGCCGAGCGCGGCTATCGCTTCGAGTTCGTCACCGATGGTTCGTCCGTCGCGCCTGAAGAATCGCCGGAGCCCGCCATCCATCTGGTCGCGAAGATCTCCGGTCACACCGATGCAGGCCTCCGCACAATCGACATCAGCCAGATAGCGGGGCGCTCCGACAAGGGCGTCATTGCCGGCCGTTCGATCCTGCAGTTTGAGGAAGGAAAGAGCCCTGGCGTCCAGTTCCGCATCGGCGTTCAGGATATGCCCGTCGCTTACACCAAGCAGCTCTGGCCGTGGTTCGCCGCCAATTCCGCGCGGCGTTGGGTACTCGCAAACGTCTTCGGCGGGAGCGTGGAGGACGGACAGGTCGAGCTGAATGTTCCGCCCGGCCGCCTCGGCAATGGCGTTCCGCTCGGCGCCGGCGAAGTTTTTGGCGAGTTCAGGATCCGCAACACTCGCTTCGACGTTGCCGGTCATATACCTCCCGTTCGCGACGCCATCGGCGCGGTAAAGTTCGACGGCACTGATGTCGACATCTCCCTCCAGAGCGGCACGGCCTACATGCCGACCGGCCGCACCGTTGCGGGGAAGGACGGCACGCTGACGATCCGCAACGCGCATGTCCGCCCGGTCATCGGCAAGCTCCAGATCGACATTTCCGGCAATGCTGACGCTGTGCTGGAGATGGCAGGCTACGACCCGATCAATGTCGGCCGCTACATCGATCTCAAGCCAGAGGAGCTTGAGGGGCAGGTTACGGGCTCGGTCACCGCGGACATTCCGCTCCATCGCGATATTCCCGTCGAGACGCTCGGCTGGAAGGTGGAGCTGGACTATGAAGATGTTTCGCTCACCCGTGAGTTCGAGGGCCAGAAGGTCACCCAGGCCACCGGGTCGATCGCCGTTGACCCGAAACTCGCGGTCATCAAGACGAAAGCTCAACTCAATGGCTCTCCCGCGACCCTCGACTTGACGGAGCCGCTCGGCAAAGACAAGTCGCAGCGGAGGCGGCTGGTCGAGCTGCAGCTCGACGACAAGACGCGCCAGCGTCTGGCGCCCGGCCTCAGCGAGATCCTGTCTGGCCCTGCAGGGCTTAAATTCGATCACGCGGCAACCGGCGAACGCGAGATCAGCGTGGCGCTCAACCGCAGCTCCCTCAGCCTGCCATGGATCGGCTGGAGCAAGGGGGCAGGGGTCCCCGCCACCGCCAGCTTCAAGATGAAGAGCGAGGGCAAGACCGTCTCGCTCTCCGACTTCAAGCTGACAGGGGACAGCTTTGGCGCGTCCGGCTCGCTGGTTCTCAACGACGGCGTCCTGCAGAGTGCGCGCTTCGGTTCCGCACGTCTCAACCGCGGCGACGATTTCTCCGTCGACATCTCGGCGAAGGGCAAGGGTTACGCCATCAGCGTCCGCGGCAAGAGCGCCGACGTGCGATCGGTCGTAAAACTCTACACCACCATGTCCGGCAGCGATGGTGGTGGCAGTTCAGGCGGCACACGGTCGATTAATCTTGACGTCCAGCTCGACGCAGTGACTGGTTTTCATGGGGAGACGCTCCGCAATGTCCGGGTTGTATATGCGGGTACCGGCTCCCGCACAGACCGGCTTGAATTCTCCGCCATCACCGCGAGCGGCCGGCCGGTCGCCTATGTCGACACGCTGCAGGGCGGACAGCGCCGGATCGACATGACATCGACCGATGCGGGCGCGGTGCTGCGGTTCCTCGATTTTTACGAATACATGCGCGGTGGCGAGATCGCGCTGGCGCTGGGCAGCCGGGGCGACGGCAACCTTGCCGGCCACATTGACGCGCGCAACTTCTGGATCGTCGACGAGCCTCGCCTTGCCTCGATCGTCTCAAGCACCCCGCCGGGCGACAGCCGCTCGCTCAACCAGGCGGTGCGGCGCGAGATCGACACGCAGAGCGTCGAGTTCGAGCGCGGCTTCTCTCGCATCGTGAAGGGTCCCGGCGGCATCTCGCTCGATAGCGGCGTGCTGCGCGGGCCTCTGATCGGCATGAGCTTTCAGGGCACGCTCGCCGACGCGCAGGGCAACATCGCCATGACCGGCACCTTTATGCCGGCCTACGGCCTCAACCGCATCTTCGGCGAGATCCCGCTGATCGGCGAGCTTCTCGGCAACGGCCGTGACCGCGGCCTGATCGGCGTCACCTTCCGGGTCCTGGGCCGCAAGGACAATCCGCAGCTGGAGGTCAATCCGCTGTCGGTGATTGCGCCGGGTATTTTCCGCTCGGTGTTTGAGTTCAAGTGAGGGCGTCGCGTATTCCTGATAGGCCACTCGCCAGGCCTTTTTTCTGCACCGCTGGGGGGCGTCACCGTTCCGGGATGGATGCCCCGGTCAAGCCGGGGCATGACGAATTGGAAGCGGAAGCGCACTTGGTGCGACGCTTCAGAGCCCAATCATCGCGGCCCCGCACGCTTAAGCGCCAGGTATTTCCGGGAGTCCCCTACATCTCCCCCTCGTCATGCCCCGGCTTGACCGGGGCATCCATGCCTGAACGGTGACGAGGTCGCGGCGCTATCGATCAGGCGACGACAACGCGCGGGTAACACACCGCATCACAAACAAAAACGCGGGGTCGAGGCCCCGCATTTTCAAGAACTCTCAGAACGCCGGCCGCAGCCTCAGACTCAGACTGGGCGCACCAGCACGTGCTTCTTCTTGCCAAGCGAGAGCTTGATGACGCCCTCGGCCGTCACCTCACCGGTGCCGATGACGCGCTTTTCATCGGAGACCGGCTGGTCGTTGATGCGCACTGCACCGCCCTGCACGTGGCGGCGGGCTTCGCCGTTGGTGGCGGCAAGGCCCGCCTTCACGAACAGCGTCAGCACGCCGATGCCAGCTTCCAGTTCGCCAGCCGGGATTTCGATCGTCGGCAGACTTTCTGCGAGCGCGCCTTCCTCAAAAGTCTTGCGCGCGGTCTCGGCGGCCTGCTCGGCGTTCTCGCGGCCGTGCAGCATTGCGGTGACCTCGGTCGCGAGGATCTTCTTCGCCTCGTTGATCTCCGAGCCGCCTAGCGCGGCCAGTCGTGCGATCTCGTCGAGCGGCAGCGTCGTGTAGAGCTTCAGGAAGCGCTCGACGTCGGCGTCCTCGGTGTTGCGCCAGTACTGCCAGAAGTCATAGGCCGGCAGCATGTCCGGGTTGAGCCAGACGGCTCCCGAGAGCGACTTGCCCATCTTGGCGCCGGACGCAGTGGTCAAGAGCGGGGATGTCAGCGCGTAGAGCTGCGGCGTGCCCATGCGGTGGCCCAGCTCGATGCCGTTGACGATGTTGCCCCACTGATCGGAGCCGCCCATCTGCAGGCGCACGCCGTGGCGCTTGTTGAGCTCCACGAAGTCATAGGCCTGCAGGATCATGTAGTTGAATTCGAGGAAGGACAGCGACTGCTGGCGGTCGAGGCGCAGCTTCACCGAATCGAACGAGAGCATGCGGTTGACCGAGAAGTGGCGGCCAACATCGCGCAGGAACTCGAGATAGTTGAGTCCGCGCAGCCAGTCGCCGTTGTTGACCATCAGCGCGTCGGTCGGGCCGTCGCCGAAGGTGAGGTAGTTGGAAAACACCTTCTTGATCGACGCGATGTTCGACTCGATGGTCTCCAGCGTCATCAGCTGGCGCGCTTCGTCCTTGAAGGACGGATCGCCAACCATGCCGGTGCCGCCGCCCATCAGGGCGATGGGGCGATGGCCGGTCTTCTGCATCCAGTGCAGCATCATGATCTGGATGAGGCCGCCGGCATGCAGGCTCGGAGCGGTCGGATCGAAGCCGATATAGGCCGTCACAGTCTCTTTCGAGAACAGATCGTCGAGGCCTGCTTCGTCCGAAATCTGGTGGATGAAGCCGCGCTCGGAAAGCGTGCGCAGGAACTCTGATTTGAAGGCGGACATGCTCGGTTCTTTCGTGCGGAACGTTGCCGGGGGCTTTAGCATCCTGTGGGCGAGAATCACAAGGATTTGCCGCAATGACGCTGAAATGTGCCCTCGGTTTGATGAGCGGAACCTCGATGGACGGCATCGACATCGCCGCGCTGATGACCGATGGGGAGAAAATGGTGACGCGTGGCCCGGCCGGCTTCGTGCCCTATGACGCGCAGTTCCGTCGCCGCATCGAGGCGTCGCTCGAGGATGCGAAGCAGATCAGCGAGCGCACCCAGCGCCCGGGCGACCTTGCCGCGCTCGAAGTCGAAATCACGCGGCGCCATGTCGATGCGGTCAAAAAATTCCTCGCCGATCATCCCGACCTAAAGCCTGAAGTTATCGGCTTCCACGGGCAGACGGTGCTGCACCGCCCCGACCAAGGTTATACGGTCCAGCTGGGCGACGGGCCGTTGTTAGCACGGTCGACTGGCATTCCCGTCGTCAATGACATGCGCGCTAACGACATGGTCCGTGGCGGGCAGGGCGCCCCCCTGGTTCCTGCCTATCACGCGGCACTTGCCGGCTCGCTGCCGAAAGAGCGCAAAAGCTTTCCGGTTTGCTTCGTCAATATCGGCGGAATCTCAAACGTCACCTTCGTGCCCGCCGACGGTGACCCTATCGCGTTCGATAGCGGGCCGGGCAACGCGCTGATCGACCAGTGGGTCTCGCTACAGGGAGGCGTGCCCTATGACGCCGATGGCATGATCGCAAGCGAAGGCGGCGTCGCACGCGACGTTGTCGGGCGCTATCTCGAAAGCCCGTTCTTCGGGAAGCCAGCGCCGAAATCGCTCGATCGCAACGACTTTACCCTCGATCTTGCTGCAGGTCTCGAACTTGCCGACGGCGCACGCACGCTTGCAGCTGTGTCGGCAGAGGCGATCCTGAAGGCGGCTGACCATTTCCCGGAAAATCCGAAGCTGTGGATCATCTGCGGCGGAGGGCGGAAAAACCCGCACATCGTCGCGGACATGCGCGCGGGCGCGCAGGGCGCCGAGGTTCTGCTAGCCGAGGATGTCGGGCTGGACGGGGATTCGATGGAGGCGGAGGCCTGGGCCTATCTCGCCGTCAGGTCGTTGAAGGGGCTACCGCTCACCTTCCCGACCACGACCGGCTGCAAACAGCCGGTCGCAGGTGGTGTCTACGTAAAGCCTTAGCGGAGGCGCTTCGGCTTCGGCTCGGCGAGTTCGCCCGCAAGACGGCGGTCGAGGTAGTCCGCGCACTCCTCGATCAGAATGTCGGTGTCGTTCGAGAAGAAGTGGTTAGCGCCCGGAATCGTCTTCTGGGTGATGGTGATGCCCTTCTGGGTGTGGAGCTTGTCCACCAGCACCTGAACATCCTTCGGCGGCGCGACCTTGTCCGCGTCACCATGGATGATGAGGCCGGAGGACGGGCAGGGCGCCAGGAACGAGAAGTCGTAGATGTTCGGCTGCGGCGCGACCGAGATGAAGCCTTCGATCTCCGGGCGGCGCATCAAGAGCTGCATGCCGATCCAGGCGCCGAACGAATAACCGGCGACCCAGCAGCTCTTGGAATCGGGGTGCAGCGACTGCACCCAGTCCAGCGCCGCGGCGGCGTCGGACAATTCGCCGGTGCCGTGGTCGAACTCACCCTGGCTGCGGCCAATCGACCGGAAATTGAAGCGGAGCGTCGTGAACCCGCGCTTCTGGAACATGTAGAACAGTTCGTACACGATCTTGTTGTTCATCGTTCCGCCAAATTGCGGGTGAGGATGCAGCACGATCGCGATAGGCGCGTTCTTCTCCTTGGAAGGCTGGTACCGGCCTTCGAGACGGCCTGCCGGGCCTGCGAAAATCACTTCGGGCATACTGACTCCACTTTGCGCCGTACGGTGATGCCACTCGGCATCTATGGTTGGACATGCGGCCTCTCGCCCTTGACGGCGGGCAGTCACGTCCGTAAAACACTTTAGAACTGTTCAAAACTAGAGGGCATGACCCTCTGGTTGCAAAGGGCGTAGATAGGATGTCTGGGCCCTAAATTTCAAGGAAAATCGCCGGTTTGGGGCGGTGAGATCAGAAGGCCGAGCACAGATGGCGGTCCGCCGCGTATATCTGGATCATAATGCGAGCGCGCCGCTGCTTCCGAGCGCGCGCGAGGCGATTATCGCTGCGCTCGATCTGACCGCCAATGCGTCCTCCGTGCATCATGAGGGCCGCGAGGCGCGCCGGATCGTCGAGGCGGCACGCCGCGACGTCGCAGCGCTGTGCAATGCGAAGCCCGAACACGTAGTTTTTACCTCGGGTGCGAGCGAGGCTGTCGCGCTGGTTCTGACGCCCAACTGGAAGATGGGGCGCTCGCCGCTTACTTATTCCCGGCTCTATGTTGCCGCGACAGATCATTCCATCGTGGTCGGTGGCGGCCGCTTCCGCCCTGAGCAGGTGGTAATGCTGCCGGTGACGGCGAGCGGGATCCTTGATCTGAAGGCGCTGGCAGATGCGCTGGCCGCGCACGACAAGGCCGAGGGCCTGCCTTTGGTTGCGGTGCACCTTGCTAACAACGAGAGCGGCATCGTCCAGCCAGCAGCGAAGATTGCCGATATCGTCCATGAGGCAGGGGGCTTGCTGGTTCTGGATTCGGTGCAGGCTGGCGGGCGGATTTCCGTCGATATTTCAGAGCTCAGGGCTGATTTCCTGATTCTGGCTGCGCACAAGCTCGGCGGTCCCAAGGGCGCGGGCGCGCTGGTTGGTACCAGCGACGTGCTGATGCCTTCGCCGATCGCGGTGGGTGGTGGTCAGGAGAAGGGCCATCGCGCCGGTACCGAGAACTATGCGGCGATCGCCGGCTTCGGCGCGGCGGCACGCGAGGCTCTGGCCAATCTGGCGCGGGCGGGAGAGCTGCTCCAGCGCCGGGAAAAGATCGAGCAGATCGTGCGCGAGATTGTGCCGGACGCAATCATCTTTGCCGAGGGCGAGGAGCGGTTGCCGAATACGGTCTTCTTTTCCATTCCCGAAGTGAAGGCCGAGACGGCGCTGATTGCCTTCGATCTCGCCGGTGTTTCGATTTCCGCTGGTTCGGCCTGCTCTTCGGGCAAGGTCGGCGCCAGCCGTGTGCTCAAGGCCATGGGCTTTGGAGACACGATCAGCGGCCTTCGCGTTTCCGTCGGCCACCAGACAACTGACGAAGACATCGAACGCTTCGCGTCCGCGCTGCGTGACTTCGTCGGCAGGCGCAAAAGCGCCGCTTGAGGAGGAACTCGGCTACCGGACCTAGAGGCCTGGGAGCCGGTGCGGAGCAGATATGCATCGCTGACGGTGCAATTTCGCTGCGCACGCATTACATAAGCCGCATACCGCGTCCCGACGCGTCGCTATGCGATTTCGACAACTGCCGGACCTTGAATCCGGCGAGGATGGAGAGCGCCGATGCCTGCTGTGCAGGAGACGATCGACACGGTCCGCATGATCGATGTGGACCAGTACAAGTACGGTTTCGAGACGGAAATCGAGGTCGACAAGGCCCCGAAGGGCCTCAGCGAAGACATCATCCGCTTCATCTCGAACAAGAAGGGCGAGCCCGACTGGATGCTGGAATGGCGTCTTGAGGCTTATCGCCGCTGGCTGACGATGGAAGAGCCCACCTGGGCTCGCGTCAACTATCCGAAAATCGACTTCCAGGACCTGCACTACTACGCGGCTCCGAAGAACCAGACGGGCCCCAAGTCGCTGGACGAGGTCGATCCTGAACTGCTCCGCGTCTACGAGAAGCTGGGCATCCCGCTCAAGGAGCAGGAGATCCTGGCAGGCGTCCGCAAGGGCGACGACGAAGAGGCGAGCGACAACGTCTATGCGTCCGGCCGCGTGGCCGTCGATGCCGTGTTCGACTCCGTTTCCGTTGTCACGACCTTCAAGGAAGAACTCGCCAAGGCTGGCGTCATCTTCTGTTCGATCTCGGAAGCGATCCGGGAGCATCCGGAGCTGGTTAAGAAGTATCTCGGCTCCGTCGTCCCGGCGACGGACAACTTCTATGCGACGCTTAATTCGGCGGTCTTCACCGACGGCTCGTTCGTCTACGTGCCGAAGGGCGTTCGCTGCCCGATGGAACTGTCGACCTACTTCCGCATCAACGAGAAGAACACCGGCCAGTTCGAGCGCACGCTGATTATTGCCGACGAAGGCGCGTACGTTTCGTACCTCGAGGGCTGCACTGCACCGCAGCGCGACGAGAACCAGCTGCACGCGGCTGTCGTCGAGCTGATCGCTCTCGATGATGCTGAGATCAAGTACTCGACCGTCCAGAACTGGTACCCCGGCGATGCCGAGGGTAAGGGTGGCATCTACAACTTCGTGACCAAGCGCGGCGACTGCCGCGGCAAGAACTCGAAGATCTCGTGGACGCAGGTTGAGACCGGTTCTGCGATCACCTGGAAGTACCCTTCCTGCATCCTGCGGGGCGACAACTCCCAGGGCGAGTTTTACTCGATCGCGGTGTCCAACGGTCACCAGCAGATCGATTCCGGCACCAAGATGATCCATCTGGGCAAGAACACGCGCAGCCGCATCATCTCGAAGGGTATTTCCGCCGGCTTCTCGCAGAACACCTATCGCGGCCAGGTGTCGATGCACCGCCGCGCCGAGAACGCGCGCAACTTCACCAACTGTGACTCGCTCCTGATCGGCGACAAGTGCGGTGCGCACACGGTTCCGTACATCGAGGCAAAGAACTCGACGGCCAAGGTCGAGCATGAGGCCACCACCTCGAAGATTTCCGAGGACCAGCTGTTCTACGTGATGCAGCGCGGCGTTCCCGAAGAGGAAGCCATCGCGCTGATCGTCAACGGCTTCGTCAAGGAAGTCATTCAGGAACTGCCGATGGAATTCGCCGTCGAAGCGCAGAAGCTGATCAACATTTCGCTCGAAGGCTCGGTGGGCTGATCTTTCGCCCCGACTGGCACACGATATTCAGGAAGAACAATTATGCTTGAGATCAAGAACCTGCACGCCCGTATCGCCGAAGACGGCACCGAGATCATCCGCGGTCTGAACCTGACCGTGAAGCCGGGCGAAGTTGCAGCCATTATGGGCCCGAATGGTTCGGGCAAGTCCACGCTGTCCTACATTCTTGCCGGCCGCGAGGACTATGAGGTCACCGAGGGCGACATCCTCTACAACGGCGAGTCGATCCTGGAGATGGATCCGGCCGAGCGTGCGGCGTCGGGCATCTTCCTTGCCTTCCAGTACCCGATGGAGATTCCGGGCGTCGCGACGATGGAGTTCCTCAAGGTCGCGATGAACTCGCAGCGCAAGGCGCGCGGCGAGGAAGAGCTGAAGATCCCGGAACTGCTCAAGCGCGTGAAGGAAGCAGCCGGCTCGCTCAACATCAACATGGACATGCTGAAGCGCCCGCTCAACGTCGGCTTCTCCGGCGGCGAGAAGAAGCGCGCGGAAATCCTGCAGATGAAGCTGCTCGAGCCGAAGCTCTGCGTCCTCGACGAGACAGACTCGGGCCTCGACATCGACGCGCTCAAGATCGTTTCGGACGGCGTCAATGCGCTACGTTCGCCCGACCGCGCATTCCTGGTCATCACGCACTACCAGCGTCTGCTCGACCACATCGTTCCGGATACCGTCCACGTTCTGTATCGCGGCCAGATCATCAAGTCGGGTGACAAGAGCCTGGCGATGGAGCTGGAGCGGAACGGCTACGCCGGCATCATCGACGAAGCAGCCTGAGGGTAGGCGTCATGAACATTCACGCAAATCCAACGTTGACGGCGGCCGAGAAGGCCCTCGTCGGCGCCTATGAGGAGCGGTTCTCGACCTTCCCCGGCGATCCCGCGGTGGTGACGAGCCGAGACAATGCCATCGAGCAGCTGAAGGCCGGCTTGCCGACGCGCCGCGTCGAGTCCTGGCACTATACGGACCTGCGCCGCCTGCTGACGCAGGTGCCGTCCTTCGACGCGGCAGATACCGCCAAGACCGCTGAAGCATTGCTGTCGGGCTCGTCCGTGTTCGCCGTTCTCAGCGGCGCCGCTGATGATGCGGCCTCTGTCGAGGGCGTTACCGTCGAGCGTCTTGCCGACCTGCTGCAGGCCGGTGACGAGCGCGCGATCCTGACGCCGGCCGCATCCGATGATGCGATCGGTGCGATCAACGCTGCCTTCGCGACCGACGGCTATGTGCTGGCGATCGCCGATGGCGCCGAGATCGAGGCTCCGGTTGAGCTACAGAACATTCAGGCTGGCGGGCAGGCGCATGCGCGCTTTGCCGTCCGTGCGGGTGCGGGTTCGAAGGCGACCATCGTCGAGCGCCAGACCGGCGACGGTTCGGCTCTCGTCAGCTCCGTCTCCAGCCTCGAGCTGGGCGAGGGCGCCGAGATCCTCTGGGTTATCCTCCAGGATCATGCCGAAACCGCAACGCATCTCGGCCAGTTCAACGCCAAGCTCGCCAAGGACGCCAAGCTCAGCCTTTTCGTGATGAACGCCGGCGGCAAGCTGGTGCGCCAGGACATCGTCGTTGATGCTGAGGGCGAGAACTCGGATTTCCGTCTGCGCGGCATCAACCTGCTCGGCGGTGAGACCCACTGCGACGTGACCATGAAGCTTGGTCACCTTGCGCCGCATACGGTCTCGACCGAACTGGTCCGCAACGTCGTCACCGACCGCGCACACGCCGTGTTCCAGGGCCAGATCCGCGTCGCGCAGATCGCGCAGAAGACCGACGCGAAGATGGCGTGCAACACGCTGCTCCTGTCGGACGAGGCTGAAGTTTCAACCAAGCCGGAGCTCGAGATCTTCGCCGACGACGTGGCCTGCGGCCACGGCGCGACCGTCACCGAGATCGACCGTGACCATCTGTTCTATCTTATGGCCCGCGGCGTCGAGGAAAAGCTGGCTCGCGGCCTGCTCATCAAGGCGTTCCTCGCCGAAGTGGTCGAGGAACTGGAGAACGAAGAGCTGATCGATCGGCTCGAGGAAAAGCTGGACGACTGGTTCGCCCGGCACGCATAGCAACAGCCGAACGGTGGCGCGATGGATCTGAAGGTCGAAACAATGGCATATGACGTCGAGGCGATCCGCCGCGATTTTCCGATCCTGTCGCGTACCGTCTACGGCAAGCCGCTGGTGTATCTCGACAATGGCGCGTCCGCGCAGAAGCCGCAGGCCGTCATCGACGCGATCACACATGCCTATTCGAACGAATACGCGAACGTCCATCGCGGCCTTCACTTCCTGTCGAACGCCGCGACGGATGCCTATGAAAAGGCTCGTGAAACAGTACGCCGCTTCCTGAACGCGGGCAGCGCCGAGGAAGTCGTCTTCACCAAGTCGACTACCGAGTCGATCAACACGGTCGCATATGGCTGGGGCATGCCGAACATCGGCGAGGGCGACGAGATCGTCCTGTCGATCATGGAGCATCACTCCAACATCGTGCCGTGGCATTTCATCCGCGAGCGCCAGGGCGCAAAGCTGGTCTGGGCGCCGGTGGACGATGAGGGCGTCTTCCACATCGAGGAGTTCGAGAAGTGCCTGACCGAGCGCACCAAGCTCGTCGCGATCACGCAGATGTCGAATGCGCTGGGCACGGTGACGCCGATCAAGGAGATCGTGCGCATCGCCCACGAACGAGGCATCCCTGTTTTGGTCGACGGCAGCCAGGCCGCCGTACACCTGCCGGTTGATGTGCAGGAACTCGGCTGCGACTGGTACGTCTTCACCGGCCACAAGGTCTACGGTCCTTCGGGCATCGGTGTTCTCTACGGCCGTAAGGAGCGTCTCGAAGAGATGCGCCCGTTCATGGGCGGCGGCGAGATGATCGAGAACGTCACCGAGGACGTCGTCACCTACAATCATCCGCCGCACCGCTTCGAGGCGGGCACGCCGCCGATCGTGCAGGCGATCGGCTTGGGTGCCGCGCTGGACTACATGGACAGCGTCGGCCGCGACCGCATCGCCGCTCACGAAGCTGAGCTGACTGCCTACGCCCACGAACGCCTCACGCAGATCAATTCCCTGCGCATCTTCGGCAACGCGCCGGGGAAGGGGGCCATCGTCTCCTTCGAGCTTGAGGGCATCCACGCCCACGACGTTTCGATGGTAATCGACCGCTCGGGCGTCGCCGTCCGCGCCGGCACCCACTGCGCCCAGCCGCTGCTGAAGCGTTTTGGCGTTACCTCGACATGCCGCGCCTCGTTCGGCATGTACAACACGAAGGCAGAGATCGACGCTCTGGCCGAAGCGCTGGAAAAGGCGCGCACGTTCTTCGGATGACAGACATGACCGAGACCGAAAGCAACATCCAGGCAGAGGCTGCGGCCGAAGAGAAGAAGTCAGCCATTCCGGCCCACGAGCTCGCACGCCTGACCGACGACATCATCTCCGCGCTCAAGACTGTCTATGACCCGGAGATCCCGGCAGACATCTACGAGCTCGGCCTCGTCTACCGCATCGACATTGAGGACGACCGCACGGTTAAGATCGATATGACGCTGACCGCACCGGGCTGCCCGGTCGCCGGCGAGATGCCGGGCTGGGTTGAGAACGCCGTTGGCGCGGTCGAGGGCGTTTCCGGCGTCGACGTCAAGATGGTGTTCGACCCGCCGTGGACGCCCGATCGCATGTCCGAGGAAGCGCAGGTCGCTGTCGGCTGGTACTGAGCCGCTTGCAGCTGGCCGCAAACTTCCCCATGTTGGTTGCGAAGAACAGCATTCGTCCGGCCTTGAACCGGTACTGAGTGGAGAAGACAATGCGTAGCTTTCAGATCATGACGATGACCGACGCCGCCGCTGCGCGCGTCCGGGAAATCGTCGAGTCGCGCGAAAATGCGCGCGGCATCCGTGTCGGCATCAAAAAGGGCGGCTGTGCCGGCATGGAATACACGATTGATCTGGTCGAGAACCCCAACCCGAAGGACGACCACATCGAGCATGCCGGCGCTCATGTCTGGGTCGCGCCGGAAGCCGCTCTTTATCTGCTCGGCACCGAGATGGATTTCGAGCGCACCACGCTGCGCACCGGCTTCACCTTCCACAACCCGAACCAGTCCTCCGCCTGCGGCTGCGGCGAGTCGGTTGAACTGAAGCCCGCCGACCTCAAGAAGCTGGCCGAGGCCCGCGCGGCCGGCGCCGCCTGAACCTCGTGGACAGCGAGGCGATCCGCGATCTCTTTGCCCCGCTGGGACACGTAACGATCCGCCGGATGTTCGGCGGCAAAGGCATTTATTTCAATGGTCTGATCATCGCGCTTGAAGTCGATGGCGAGCTGTTGCTGAAGGCAGACGAGCTCACCGCGCCGGAGTTCGCCGCCGCGGGATCCACCCAATGGGTCTACGAAGGCGCCATGCGCAAGGGCAAGGTGGCGATGCCCTACTGGAGCATCCCCGACAGCGCCGCTGACGATCCCGATGAGCTGCTGCCATGGGCACGCAAGGCCTACGAGGCCTCGGTCAGGGCCCAGAGCACGAAGAAACCCAAAAAGAAAAAGCCGACCTGATCAGGCCGGCTTTTTCGTACTCAATTCTTTGGATGATCAGGCTGGCGTCTGCAGGCCGATCAGCATGAACGCTGGGATGTCATCGCCGAAGCCGACCGGGGCAGGGCCCAAATCGTCGTGGTAGCGGCGATTGCGCTCGCGACGGTCGCCATTGTGATCGGGACGCGCCTTGCGCTCGGCATTGTCCTGGCGGATAGCCTCGCGGCGCTCCTGCGGCGATACCGGCTTCACGTCGGGCTGCTCGTCGAAGGCGGCGACGATCGGCGAGACGGCCTCTTCGGACTTCTCAGCCTTGTCCTGCTTCTTCGAGCTCGCGCGTTTTTCCTTGCCGGTCGCACGGCCGCGCTCGCGCTTGTCACCACGGCCACGGCGCGGACGGTCCTCTGCCTCCGGCTCGTCGCCGAGCGTGGACAGGTCACCGTCGAGCCATTCGATCTTGTTGCCGATCATCTTCTCGATCGCGTCGAGCGCCTTGGTGTCGGACTTGGTGACGATGGTGAACGCCTTGCCTGAACGACCCGCGCGGCCGGTGCGACCGATGCGGTGGACGTAATCCTCGGCGTGGACCGGAACGTCGAAGTTGAAGACGTGGCTGACATCCGGGATGTCGAGGCCGCGTGCGGCGACGTCGGAGGCGACGAGCAGCTTCAGCTTGCCGTCACGGAACGCCGACAGCATTGCCATGCGGGCGCGCTGGTCCATGTCGCCATGCAGCGCGCCAGCATCGAACTCGTGCTTGACCAGCGAGCGGAACAGCTCGGAGACGTCCGCCTTGCGGTTGCAGAAGATGATTGCGTTCTTGAGCTCGGCATCTTCCTTGCGAATGAGGTCGCGCAGCACCGCGCGCTTGTCCCACGGCTTCGACTTCGACTTTACGAGCTTCTGGTCGATGTTGACGCCAGTGGAGGAAGCCTTTGCCACCTCGACGCGCACCGGAGCCTGCAGGAACTGCTCGGTCAACTTGGTGATCTCTGGCGGCATGGTTGCCGAGAAGAACAGCGTCTGGCGGGTGAATGGGATCAGCTTGCAGATGCGCTCGATGTCCGGGATGAAGCCCATGTCGAGCATGCGGTCGGCTTCGTCGATCACGAAGATTTCGACGCCGGTGAGCAGCAGCTTGCCGCGCTCGAAATGGTCAAGCAGTCGGCCCGGCGTCGCGATCAGCACGTCAGCGCCGCGCTCCAGCTTCTTCTCCTGCTCGTCGAACGAGACGCCGCCGATCAGGAGGGCGACTGTCAGGCGATGGTTCTTGCCGTACTTGACGAAGTTTTCCTCGACCTGCGCCGCGAGTTCGCGCGTCGGCTCGAGGATCAGCGTGCGCGGCATGCGGGCGCGGGCGCGGCCCTTTTCCAGCCGCGTGATCATCGGCAGCACGAAAGCGGCGGTCTTGCCGGTACCCGTCTGTGCGATGCCGAGGATGTCTTTGCCCATCAGGGCGTGCGGGATGGCGCCAGCCTGGATCGGGGTTGGTGCGACATAACCTGCATCGGTCACTGCGGAGAGCACCTTTTGGGACAACCCCAAATCCGCGAATGTAACGGAAGGTGCCTCTGATGCTACCTCGGCTTCAGGCAGGATTTCAGTCTGATTGTCTGCTGACACTGTGGTGGTTGTCTTTGCTGGTTTGCCCGACGGCAACACGCCGCCTACACCCCGTAGCGGCACTTTCCGCACGGACGTCGCTGTTGGCGATAAGGAATGATATCAGTGATGTCAACGGCAAGGGCCGGAAAACCACCGATTCACGCTCGTTTGATCTATATATGCTTAAGCAGAGACCGGTTTTCAATACCGGAACTGCTCCGCGAGGATGCGTTCATCCCACGAATGGCTCTGGTCGAACAGCAGTGTGACAGTCGATCGCCGCGATTCCCTGACCGTCACCGACGTTACCGAGCGCACTTCGGCGTGGTCTGCTACCGCATTCACCGGGCGCTTGTCCGCCTCCAGAATGTCGAAGCGCACGATCGAGCGGTTCGGGATCAGCGCGCCGCGCCAGCGGCGAGGCCGGAACGGACTGACCGGCGTCAGCGCCAGCAGCGGCGCGTCGAGCGGCAGGATCGGGCCGTGGGCGGAAAGGTTATAGGCCGTGGAGCCCGCGGGGGTCGCCACCATCACGCCGTCGCAGATCAGCTCGTCCAGCCGAACCTGGCCGTCGATCGTAATACGGATCTTTGCCGCTTGCGCCGACTGCCGGAACAGCGACACCTCATTGATCGCGCGCCCGGTCAGTACATTCCCCTCGGCCGTCTCCGCGGTCATCACCAGCGGCCGGATGGTCTCGGAAAGCGCTGCCTTGATGCGCTCCGGCAGGTCTTCCTCGCGATATTCGTTCATCAGGAAGCCGATGGTGCCGCGGTTCATGCCGTAGATCGAACGGCCGGAATCCATGTTCTCCTGGATTGCCTGCAGCATGAAGCCGTCGCCGCCGAGGGCGACCACCACGTCCGCCTGGTCGATCGGCGTCTGGCCGTAGAGCGCGGCAAGCCGCGCGGCTGCCTCGCGCGCATCGCGATTTTCGGCGCAGATGAAGGTGAGGGCAGGGCGTTCAGCTGTCATTCGTCTTCCGTCGAGCGAGCGCGGCCTGCGCGCCGCGCTATCAAGCAGTTAGCACGGGCGGGGCGATGAGCATAGCGGCCCGCAAAGCCATGCACATTCCGCTTTACACCTGTGACGAATATGGTAACCGATGCGCCGTGCCCTTGTAGCTCAGTTGGTAGAGCACCTGATTTGTAATCAGGGGGTCGCGGGTTCGAGTCCTGCCGGGGGCACCAGAAATCAATAACTTAGCTGCGCTTTGAACCCGGACGTTTTACAGGTTCGGCGGCATTTTACCTTCTTGTCGCACGCGGTGCTTAGGCCGTAGTAGGCGGGTCGATTGCAAAAATGGTTTGCAACCTACTCCCGCGGCAGCAGCGCCAACCCCGTACAGATGGCGCCGAGGGCGAAGCTGGCGGCGAATGCCCACAGAATCATCGCCGCGCCAAGCGGCTGCTCGGTCAGTAGCTCATCGATGTTGCGGGTGAAGATGTAGCCCATCCCGACCGTCAGGCCGGCGATGAAGCCGGTTGCGAAGTTGATTGCAAGGAAGCGGACCAGGGGCGGCATGCGGCGTAACAAGGCATGCCGCTGAATGTTCCCCCGCGACACATCGGTGCTGCGACCAAGAGCCACAATTCCCGTTGCGGCGATGCGAAATTCGTAGCAAATTGTCGCACGGGAGGAATGCAGATGAAGATTACGGACTACGTTGGCGAGATGATTGTCATTGCCATCCTTGGCTTACTGGCAACCGCGGCGACCTACGCGATCTTCATGGTCTGACAGCCGATATCAGCGTCTGACAGCCGATATCAGCAACTTGGGAAGAGCCGGTCATCCGCCCCGGCTTGATTGTTCGGCTTCATCATCCGCACTTTCGTTCATGCCGGCTCGTTCGGCCAGATGCGCCTTGAGGAGGGCCAGCTGGTCGGGCGTCCAGCCGCTGATTCCCGTGACCGCGAGCCATGCGTCGACGTAGTGCTGCGGCGCGTAGACGTGGCCATGGCCGATCGGCGTGCTGGCGGCGACTGCCATGTCGACGGCAAGCTGCAGCATCGTCACCAGCGGATACCAGCGCAGCTCTGGTGAAACGTCCGGACCGCGCGGCTCCGCCATCCAGGCAGGCTGGCGGTATAGGTCGCGATAGTCGAAGAACGTCACGGCATCGCTTGCATATTGCAGATAGACGATACGCGTCGGGCCCCATGGCGCGTCGACTGCGACGTTCGGGCCGTTCTGGTTCATGAAGCGCGCGAAGCCGCCGTCGCGAAATTCCGGGAGCCAGGCGGGGCTGCCAGGATTGCGGCCGTCGGTGATCTGCCGCCACATGCGGCTCTCAAAGGGCGGGCCGCTCCACAGCGCGCCATTGATCGGGTCGCCGATGATCTCGAACAGCTCGAGCGAGCGCTCGGAGTTCATCGCGCCGAGGCTGAGGCCGTGCAGGTATAGCTTCGGACGCGCATCCTTCGGCAGCGTGCGCCAATAATCGTAGACGGTGGAGAAAATCGCGCGCGCGGCCTCGCGGCCATATTCGGGCTGCACCAGCAGCGACAGCGGGCTGGAAAGGTAGGAGTACTGCAGGGCAACGCTCGCAATGTCGCCACGGTAGAGGTATTCGACCGCATCGAGCGCAGCCGGATCGATCCAGCCGGTGCCGGTGGGGGTGACGACGACCAGCGCCTCGCGCTCAAACCCGCCGACGCGCCTGAGTTCCTCAAGGGCGAGTGCGGCACGTTCCTCCGCGGTCTCCGCCGCAGCGAGGCCGACGTAGACGCGGATCGGTTCGAGCGCTTGCTTGCCTGACACGGCGGAAATGTCGGCGGCTGTGGCACCGGATGCGATGAATTCGCGCCCCGCGCGGCCGAGGAGGTTCCACGCGACGAGCGAGGCAGGGCTGCCGGTCTTTGCTGGGTCTGTTGGTTGCGGCCGTTCCGGCTCGATCAGCGCGTCGAACTCGCGGAACGAGGAATCGGCCATGTAGAAGGCCGAGCGCAGCAGGACATCGTTAGCCAGCAGCCAGAACAGCACGATCGCAAGCGCCGCGCCGACGACGTTGGCGACGCGGCGCGGCACGTAGCGATGCGTCCAGCGGGCAAAGCGCGAAACGGCGAGCGCGAACACCCGGCCGATGACAAGCAGTACGATGAAGGTTGCGAGCGCGTAGAGGCTGACGGTAACGGGATGACCGCTCGTCAGCGGCTCCATGTCCATCAGCGTGCGGATCGAGTTCTGCCAGTCGGCAACCTGCCAGAGGAACAGCAAAGCTATCGACAGGCAGAAGATGCCGATGATGTAGTTGGTAACTAGGCGAAGGCGGGGCGATGGTGCCGGCAACTCCAGGTAGATCCAAAGCCAGCGCGAGAAGACACCGATCAGATAGCCGACGCCAAAGCAGGCACCGGCAAGCGCGCCCTGTGTGAGGGCGGTTCGAGGGATCAGGCTGGGCGTCAGGGACGCTGCGAAGAACAGCGTCCCGAGCGCGAGGCCGACGCCCGAAAGCCCCTCAATGCGGCGCCGCAGCCAGCCCACCGGCAGGGCGGCGAATGCGGGAGGGCGGCTTCCGGTTCGTTCCATCTCATCTTTGTGCCCGCGGGCCGATGAGGTGTCCAGTGCAAACCGGAAGGTCGAGATTGTTAGTTGCCGTGTCCGGAGTGGCCACCATGGTCGTCGTGAGAGGCGCCATGTTCGCCATGCTGGCCCTCGTGGCTGGCGGGGTGACCACCGCCATGGCCGCCACCGGCCCCCATGGCCTCGACGGCGAACTCGACCTCGACGCTGCCGGCCTTCTCGAAGGTCAGCACACCCTTGAAGCGCTCGCCTTCCTTCGGCCCCTGCTTCAGCTCCATGAACATCAGGTGATAGGAGCCTGGCTTCAGCGCGACCTCGCCGCCTGCCGGGATCTCGATGCCGGCCGGAACAGGGCGCATGGTCATCACTCCTTCGGCGCTGACGCTCATCTCGTGGATTTCACCGCGCGCGGAAATTTCGCTTGAAACGGAGACGAGGCGGTCGCTCTCGGAGCCCTTGTTTCTGATGACGAAGTAACCCGCGGCAACCTTGGCGCCAGGCGGCGTTGCGCGCGACCAGGGATGGTCGACCTCAATGTCGCCGGCCTTGTAGTCATGCGCGTGCGATGGCTGGGCGGCCGCAAGCATGAGCGAGGTTGCAACAACGGTGAGGCCCAGCATCAGCGTGCTGCGGCGGTGGAAGGGAAAGGTGATAGCGCGGGTGGCTGCGCGGGAAAAGTTCTTCATGTGAATGCTCCTTTTAGCCCATTCGGGCTGGTGCCTGACTGCGTGGATGGTTCTCACGCAGACAGAGGCGGAGCGCGGGGATTGCCCGGAAGGTCGTCGGCCGCAGCGGGATCACCTTGCGCATCCTGCGGGCGCAGGATGCTTGCCACCTGCGGCAGCGGGTTTTCGAGGACGAGTTGCTGCGGCTCGCCACCGGCAAGCGGTGCGAACATCGAGCACGGGCCGAAGCAGCAGCCCGGAAGGTCCGAATTGCTGCTGCCGTCGTGATTGACCTCGCCGCTGGTGATGCAGAGCGGGTTGCCGAACACGTCGATCATCGGGCCGGAATTGGCGGCGCCGAGCATGAAGCCGCCGAGCAGGAGCTGCAGCACGAGCATGTAGCCCGCGACGAACGCGGTGGCTGCACGTCTTCGTCTTTTGCCTGCCTGTTGCATAGTAAAACTTGGTCCTCGTGCGCCCGATGCGGACGCTGGGTCACTTGGTAGCATCCGCGGGCGTGCACGCAAACGGTCAAAGATGCCGCTGGTCAGTCGAGGCCGATATACCGCGCGGCTGTCCGGAACTGCGCTTCCGTCTCCGGCGGGAAACGGAAGGTTGCCAGGAAGTCGTTGACGGTGAATGACGGCGCCGACTGCCGGATGGTGGCGGCGAAGGTACGGCCTTCCTCGATGCGGCCCGCGAGCGCCAGGCAGTGCGCCGCGATGGCGAGGATGATGATGTGGGCGTTTGGCCTGGCAGCCGCCTTGACCGCCCATTCCGCGGCCTCCTCAAATTGCCCCATTCGCACGTGCGCCATGGCGCGCGTGCCGAGCATGCCGAACAGCAACGGATCAAAGGGGCTGAGGCTCCGCGAATGATCGGCAGCGACGATCGCTGCGCCCGGATCGCCCGACTGGGAGAGAACGAAGGAAAGGGCGTAGTGGCCTAGTGCGAAGTTGGGGCTGAGATCGACCGCCCGCTGCAGTTCTTCTACCGCCTGATCCTGACTGTTGCGCAACCACAGCGCCCGCCCCATGGCCCAGTGCGCGGCGGGGTCATGGTCATCGACGATCAGACTGCGCGCGGCCGTATGGAGAGCAAGGCCCGTCTCCTGATCCGGATCCTTCCAGCGCTGGAAGGCGTTCTGCCAGTGCGTGAAGGAGAGGCCGGCGTGCGCCCTCGCGAAAGGTCGGGTCGATCGCCACCGAGCGACGGAAGAACTCCTGCGCGAGATCGTTGTCGTCCCTGGTGAACCGGTACATGTGCCAGAGGCCGCGGTGATAGGCCTCCCACGCATTCAGCGAATTTGGATGTTTCAGGATCGCGCGGTTCTTTTCGGCGGTCTCGATCTCGTTGGCGATCGAGGCGACGATCATGTCGCCGATCTGGTCGAGCAGCAGGAAGGCGTCGTCGTGCTTGAGGTCGAACTCTTCGGCCCAGACGATGCGCAGCGTCCGTGTCTCGACAAGTTCGACCGTGACGAGCAGGCGGCCCGGCAGGCTGTTCAGCACGCCACTGACAAAATAGTCGACCTTCAGCGTACGCGCCGCCTCTTCCGGCGACACGCCTTTCTCGGCCAGCGCGAACACCGAGCCACGGGCGATCAGGAACAGGCTGCGCAGTTTTGCGAGGCGGCTGATGATGTCGTTCGTGAGGCCCGCCGCGACGTTGCCCTGGGCCACAAACTCGCCTGACATGGTGAAGGGCATGACGGCCAGCGACGCGCGCTGGGGTGCGCCTTCGAGCGTGGTAATTTCTTGCTCGTGTTCTGGAGCAGCCGGCCTTCCGATCGGCGATGGCCGGACGGTGATGATCGGCCCCTTACGTATTTCTGCCCAAGTGGAGCGAAGCGGCGTTGGGTCTATGTCTTCCGTCTCGAACAGGCGGATGGTGGCAGCAAGATGCCGCTCTGCCTGGTCCGGCTGTCCGGTCTGCAGCAGCGCTCGCAGCAGAAGGGCGTGCGCACGCAGGTCGAAGGGCGAGACTTCCGCCCACTTCTCCGCATAGCTGCGCAGTGCGGCGGGTTCCTGCAGCAACTTCGTCGTCAACGCTTCCAGGAGCGCGGTCATCACACCGCGATAGCGCCGCCGCTGCATTTCCAGCCAGTGGTCGAGCTGCGGGCTGCGATTGAGGGTCAGGCCCTCGAGAAAGTCGCCCTGCAGCAATTCGCACAGAGACTGCAGCTCCTCGCGCCCGACATTCTCGATGCGCGCCGACAGCGCCTTTTCGATCCGCACCGCGTCGATGTCGCAATGCTGCGTGTCGAGGAACACCATGTCGTCACGCGCGCTGAGGCGCGGGTGGTCCGGCTCGTTAAGAATGGTGCGCAATTTGCTCAGGCACCAGCGCAGCTCGCCCTTCGGATCGTTCGGAATATCGCCGAGCAGCTCGCACAGCCGGCTGCGCCCGACCGGCCGAGTTGCGAGTGCCAGATAGGCCATCAGCGCCCGCACTTTCCGAGATGGCGGCAGCGAAAGCACCGAGCCGTCCCGCTGCACAGACAGCTGGCCGAACATGGAAATCTTCAGGATCGCAGGCGAACGGGCGTCGGTGAGCGACGTTTCCATGCGCAATACCACGCTTGCAACCATGCTCCCACCCGCCGGCGGATAGTACCACCACACATCACCGGCTGCATTCCGTTTTTGGGCGAAGCCTTCGGACCTGCCGGTTCAGCGAAAAGAGAGAATGGAGGAAGAAATGGAGAGGTACTCACTGGTCCGCAGGGCTATGCCGACGCTGACAATCGCCGCAGTCGCAGCAGCGACCGCAGCCGCCATCACCACGCCGATCGACGCGCACGACAATCACCATCAGGTCGTCCCGGCAGATGAAGTTCAGTACAAGGCTGGCCCGCCGACACTGCCGCAGGGCGCCGAGTTCGCGGTACTGATGGGCAATCCGGCTGAGGAAGGCCCGTTCGTGATGCGGCTGAAATTCCCGGCCGGTTTCGACATCCCGCCTCACCGCCATCCGAAGGAAGAGCACGTGACGGTGCTGTCCGGCGGTTTCGCAATGGCGTTGGGCGAAGTGCATGACCGCTCGAAGGCGGAACCTTTGCCGCCTGGCAGCTTTGTCCGGATTCCGACAGGCGAGGCACACTACGCCTGGACGGAGGAGGAGACAGTCGTCCAGATCAACGCGATGGGCCCGTTTGGCGTCGAGTACGTCAACCCGGAGGACGACCCGCGCAAGAAGCGCACCAACTGAGCGCACACCCGCATCGTGCCCGTGGCCTCCGCGGCCGCGGGCATGAGCGACAAGTATCCCAGGGAGAGTGACATGGAAATGCAATCAGGAATTCGTACGACCACGGGGAGGGGCCGATTGTTCGACTCCATCCTGGATACCGTGGGCGACACACCGACTATCCGCATCAACCGCCTCGGCGTCCCGCACGCGACTATTTACGTGAAGGCGGAGTTCTTCAACCCGGCCTCTTCGGTCAAGGACCGCCTTGCCCTCAACATCATTGAGGATGCTGAACGTCGCGGCGTGCTGAAACCCGGCCAGACCGTCGTCGAAGCGACCAGCGGCAACACGGGCATCGGCCTTGCGATCGTCTGTGCCCAGAAGGGCTACCCGCTGGTCGTGACCATGGCGGACAGCTTCTCGATCGAGCGGCGCAAGCTCATGCGCATGCTGGGCGCGAAGGTTGTCCTGACGCCACGTGCGCTAAAGGGCTTCGGCATGTACCAGAAGGCGGTCGAACTGGCTGAAGCCAATGGCTGGTTCCTGGCGCGGCAGTTCGAGACCGAGGCCAATGCCGACATCCACGAAGCGACGACCGGGCGCGAGATCATCAACGATTTCGCAAGCTCGCGGCTCGACTACTTCGTCACCGGCTACGGCACGGGCGGCACCATCACCGGCGTCGGTCGCGTCCTGCGCCGCGAGCGACCGGAAGTGAAGATCGTCCTCAGCGAGCCCGCGAACGCGCAGCTCCTCGGCAGCGGTCAGGTCCAGCAGCGCGATGCCTCCGGTGCACCGGCGGCGAGCCATCCGGCCTTCGAACCGCACCCGATCCAGGGCTGGACGCCGGACTTCATCCCGAACGTCCTGCAGGAAGCGATCGACAAGCGCCTCTATGACGAGGTCCGGCCGATCGCAGGCGCCGATGCAATGACATGGGCGAAGGAGCTCGCCCGGCAGGAAGGCATTTTCACCGGGATCTCCGGTGGAGCAACCTTCGCGGTCGCCCGTCAGGTGGCGGAAGCGGCGCCGCAAGGCTCCGTGATCCTCTGCATGCTGCCGGATACGGGCGAGCGCTACCTCTCGACGCCGCTCTTCGATGGCATCGAGGCGGACATGGATGAAGAGGAAATGGCGCTGTCACGCTCGACACCGGGATTCCAGTTCGCAGCGTAGACGCGATGGTGCAGCAAGGGAGATACGGCCATGCACGTAACCGTCAAACGGCCGGCTGTGCTGGATGATGAAACCCTCGATCCGGAAGACTGGACCGAAACAGCCTCTCTTGCGCACCGCATCGTCGACGAGACTTTTGCCGGGCTTCGAAATGTCCGCAAGCGGCCCGTTTGGCAGGAAATGCCGGTAAAGGTGGCGTCGCATTTCGCGACGCCACTTCCCCGCGAGGGAGAGCCGCTGGAAGACGTCTACGATGAACTCCTGCGCAACCTGATGCCGTATCCGATGGGCAACGTGCATCCGCGCTTCTGGGCCTGGTACATGGGCGCCGGCAATGTAGCGGGTGCGCTGGGCGACTTCCTCGCGGCCATGCRGGGCTCGAATGTCGGCGGCGGCCGCCACGCAGCGGCCCTCATGGACCAGCAGGTAGTCAACTGGTGCAAGGAAATGGTCGGTTTTCCGGCTGACGCCAGCGGTACGCTGGTAACTGGCGGCTCGGTTGCCAATCTGGTTGGCCTCACCGTCGCGCGAAACGTGAAGGCGGGCATCGATGTCCGTGAACTCGGCGTTGCGGCCATGCCACGTCCGCTTCGCTTCTATGGTTCCGACCAGATCCATAGCTGTCATCGCAAGGCGGTTGAGGCGCTTGGCCTCGGCAACCGCTCACTGATCCGCATTGCGTCGAACGACGGTTTCACGATCTCCGTCCACGCACTCCGCGCTGCGATTGCCGCCGATCGTGCCGCGGGCTTCGAACCCGCCTGCATCATCGGCAATGCCGGTGCGGTGAACACGGGCGCCATCGACGATCTGCAGGCACTCGCCGATCTCGCGGCCGAAGAGAACATGTGGCTGCACGTCGATGGCTGCATCGGCGCGATGCTCTCGATCTCGCCCACGCATCACCATCTCATTGCGGGGATCGAACGCGCGGATTCCCTTGCGCTCGACCTGCACAAATGGCTCCACGCGCCATTCGACATCGGCTGCGCGCTAGTGAAGAATGCCGCCGCGCACCGCAATGCCTTTGCGACCACGCCGGAATATCTCGAGAGTTCGCCGCGCGGACTCGCCTCCGGTCAGTGGCTGCATGAGTTCGGCCCGCAAACGTCGCGCGGGTTCCGCGCCCTAAAAGTCTGGATGGCGCTGAAGCAGCAGGGGGCGAAGAAATTCGGCCGGCTGATCGACCAGAACATCCAGCAGGCTCACTATCTGGCGGAGCAGGTGAGTGCGCATCCGGAACTGCGCCTGATGGCGCCTGCGCCCCTCAACATTGTCTGCTTCCGCTTTGATCCCGGAGGCCGCGGCGAAGACGAGCTCAAGGCACTCAACGTCGAGATCATGCTGCGGCTGCAGGAGGAGGGCACCGCTGTGCTGTCCGATACGACGATCCAGGGTCGGCACTGCCTGCGAGCCGCGATCTGCAACCACCGCACCCGCGTTCCCGACATCGATATCCTCGTCGACGAGGTGCTGCGGCTCGGCCGCGACATCGCCGCTGGACACTGACCGCCTAGGTGACGTGCGCGTCCGGCTTCTGCAGGAGTGTCGCAATGAAGCGCTGTGTGCGCTGGCGCTGCGGCGCGCTGAACAGTTCGCGCGACGGGCCCTTTTCGACGATCAAGCCAGCTTCGAGGAACACTGCCTCCTGCGCGATGGTCGAGGCTAGGCGCAGGTCGTGCGTCGCAATCACCATCGTCGTGCCCTCGCGCGCCAGTTGAGCCAGCACCTCAACCACTTCGGCGGCAAGCTCCGGATCAAGCGCCGACGTCGGCTCGTCGCAAAGGAGCACACGCGGCGAGGGCGCCAGCGCCCGGGCAATTGCCACGCGCTGCTGCTGGCCGCCTGACAGCGTCGCTGGCCAGGCATCCGCCTTGTGCGCCAGCCCCACCTTGTCGAGCAGTTCGCGCGCCCGATGCAGTGCCTTTTCCTTCGGCCATTTTAGCACCGTCACCAGCGACTCCGCGACGTTGTCGATGGCTGTACGGTGCGGGAAGAGCTGGAAATTCTGGAACACCATGCCGGTCTGACGGCGCAACTTCTGGACCGACGCCCAGCCGACCTTGGCGCCGGGATGAAATTCCAGCTTCTCATCGCCGATGCGTACCGAGCCAGAAGTCGGGATCTCGAGCAGGTTGATGCAGCGAAGCAGCGTAGACTTGCCCCCGCCGGACGGGCCGATCAGGGCGGTCACGCTTCCTTCGGCGAAGGTGACGTCCACATGGTCGAGCACCGTGTGGTCGCCGAATTTCTTGACGATCTGCTTGAGCTCGATCACGACCGCGCCTCCATGAACCCGCCATAGCGGCTGAGACGCAGCTCGATCCGCGCCTGCAGCGCCGATAGCACCGAGCTGATGACGAGATAGATCAGCGCCGCCTCGACATAGAGGATTAGCGGCTCATAGGTCACCGCCACCACGCGCTGCGCCGCCTGGAACAGCTCCGGCACGGTGATCGCCGCGGCGAGTGACGTGTCCTTCACCAGCGAGATGAAGGTGTTCGACAGCGGCGGCACGGCGACCCGTGCCGCTTGCGGCAGCACCGTCCGGCGCATGGTCTGAGACCACGACATGCCGATCGAGAACGAGGCCTCCCACTGGCCCTTGGCCACCGACGAGATCGCGGCGCGCACGATCTCCGAGGAGTAGGCGCCGATGTTGAGCGTGAAGCCGATCAGCGCGGCCGGATACGCGTCTAGCAGGATGCCGACCGACGGCAGGCCGTAGAAGATCAGGAAAAGCTGCACCAGCAGCGGCGTGCCGCGGATGATCCAGACATAGAAGCGCACGATGGCCGCCAGCGGCCAGGGCCCGAACAGGCGGATCAGTGCCACGATCAGGCCGAGCGTCAGGCCGAAGGCGAAGGACAGCAGCGTGAGCGGGATGGTAAATGCAAGCGCGGCCCACAAAAGCGGGCCGAGCGAGTCGATCATGAGTTGCAGCCAGTGCGGCACGACCATCACTCCGTTGTCAGGCAATGTAGCGGGGCCGTGCGCAGAACTGCAAGGTAGGCCGCCGAAAACGCGAGCTTGCTACTCCGACACGTCTTCGCCGAAATATTTCTCCGAGATCTTCTGGTAGGTGCCGTCGGACTTGATCTCATCGAGCGCCTTGTTGATCGCGTCCACCAGCTCTGCATCGCCCTTGCGGATCAGGATGCCGGACTCCGACGCATCGCCCTGCGTGGCCACGATCTTCACCGGCGCGTTGGGCTGCTTCTTCTTGAAGTCGAAGAAGGACAGGCTGTCGTTGAGGGTGGCGTCAGCGCGGCCCTGAACGACAAGCGCGATCGACTGGTCGAACCCATCGGTGGCGACAATCTCCGCGCCGGCTTCCTGGGCCATCTTGCCGTAGTTGCTGGTCAGCGACTGCGCCGCCTTCTTGCCGCTGAGGTGGGCAAAATCGGTGATGTCGGCATTGTCCTCGCGCACGATCAGCGCCGCTTTCGAGGCGACATAAGGCTGCGAGAAGTCGTACTTTGCCTTGCGCTCCTCGGTGATGCCGACCTGGTTGATGACGACGTCGTAGCGCTTGGCATCCAGGCCGGCGATCAGGCCGTCCCACTTGCCCTCGACGAACTCGGCCTTCACGCCGAGGCGCTCGGCGACTGCTTCGCCGATTTCGACGTCGAAGCCGACAAGCTTGCCGGTATCGTCATGATAGGTGAAAGGGGCATAAGTGCCCTCGGTGCCGATCTTGATGACCCCGGCCGACTTGATGGCATCGAAATTCTCGCCGGCATGGACCGGAATGGCAGCAAGTGCCTGGATGGCGCCTGCGACGACAACTGCTTTCAGCCAGCTCATGGCAATCTCCGTTGATTTCGCCCTGGAACAGGAAAAATTTTCTGCTGCCAAATCTAGGTCGGCCACGCTGTAGAACAAGAATGCGCAATCTGCCGAAAAGCACGTAGGGGAATTTTTGTTCTTCTGAAGCTGGCGACCGCGCGGCGAATTGCTCGGGCGTATCATCCCGGCTTGAGGGCCATCTGGAGGGAAATCCGGGGACGGGTGTCGGAACGCGCCGAGCCCGTTCGTCTTCTCAATTCACAGGGGGCGAAGGAGGATTTCATGACGCCGATCATCACCGTCTTTGCCAACAGCCCGGATGGCGGCAGGGGTCTTGCCCGTGACATGCGGGTGCGCTGGGCGCTCGAAGAGGTTGGACAGCTGTACGAAGTGCGCACGCAGACCTTTGCGGAGTTGAAGCAGGTGGACCATCTCCGGCGTCAGCCCTTTGGCCAGATCCCGACCTATGAGGAGGATGGTCTTGTCCTGTTCGAATCCGGAGCGATTGTCCTTCACATCGCGCAGAAGCATCCGGGCCTGCTGCCGGCCGATCCAATAGCACGCGCCCGCGCGATCTCATGGCTGTTCGCCGCCCTCAACACGATTGAGCCGCCGATCGTCGAGCGTGAGCAGATGCCTTTGGTTGAGCGCGAGCAGCCCTGGTACAGCGAGGAGCGCCTCGCATTTCTCGACGATCGCGTCCGCATCCGGCTCCGCGATCTCTCCGCCCGGCTGGGCGACTCCGATTGGCTGGAAGGTGAGTTCAGCGCAGGCGACCTGATGATGATCGAGGTGCTGCGTCGGCTGGAGCGCTCGCCGATGCTCGGCGAGTTCCCGGAACTTGTCGCCTACATCGGACGCGGCTGCGCCCGTCCAGCGTTCCAACGGGCCTTTGCCTCCCAGCTCAAATTGTTCCGCGCGTCGTCAGCGGTCTGACATCACCTCGCGTCGGGAGATATCTCGGCCTTGCTGCGCTGCGCATTGCCGCGCACCAGCCGCCGCGCGGCATCGTCATAGACACCGCCCGTCAGCTCGATGGCAAAGCGCTCGGCATCGCGCCGGCGCACATCCTCCATAACGCGACGGCGTTCCTCTTCGTCTACCTCGCACAGCTCGAGCGCCCGCTCGGCGCAGGCAAGCGCCGACTCGTAGGTCTCGCGGATCTGCCAGTCGACACCGGCATGGACGAGCTCGGCCGCGTGCTCGCGGTCGAACGAGTGCGCCAGAACCGGCACCAGCGGGAACTCCGCCTTCACAAGCTCGATGATCTTCAGGCACGCCTCGCGGTCGTCGATCGCAACGATGATGAGGTGCGCATCCTCCGCGCCCGCCGGATGCAGGATGTCGAGCCGCGAGCCGTCGCCATAATAGACCTTGAAGCCGAAGTCCGCCGCGTCGCGGATCGCCACCGTATCCGTCTCGATGATCGAGACGGTATATCCACTTGCGAACAGCGGCTGGCTGGCTATCTGGCCGAACCGGCCGAAGCCAATCAGCAGCACGCTGGCTGAAAGATCCTCCGGGGCCTCGACGCCGTCCAGCGACACGGCTGGTTTCGGAATCAGCCGGTCATGCAGGATCACCATCAGCGGGGTGAGGGCCATCGAGACGATGATGGTCGCTGTAAGCAGTGCGTTCGCCTCGGCATTGATGATGCCTTCGGCGGTGGCAGCCGAGTAGAGCACGAAGGCGAACTCGCCGCCCTGCGCCATCAGCACCGCGCGCTCGATCGCCTCCCGTTGGCTCGCCCTGAAGAGCCGCGCAACCGCATAGATGCCGATGATCTTCATGATCATGTAACCGGCAACCGCAACCGCGATCAGGCCCAAATTGGCTGCGATCACCGCAAGGTCGAGCGACATGCCGACGCCGAGGAAGAAGAGGCCAAGCAGGATGCCGCGGAAGGGTTCGACGTCGGCCTCGAGCTGATGGCGGAACGACGACTCTGACAGCAATACGCCTGCGAGGAACGCACCCATCGCCATCGACAGGCCACCAAGCTGCATCGCGAGTGCCGCGCCCAGCACGACGAACAGCGCTGCCGCCGTCATCACCTCTCGCGCTTTGGCTTGCCCCAGCATCCTGAACAGCGGATCGAGCAGGTAAAGGCCTGCAACCACAAGCCCGGCGATCGAAGCAAGGCCAATGCCCACCGCCATCAGCCGGTCGATCAGGCTCGTGTGTTCGCCGCCGGGCGCCAGAAACACGACCAAAGCCAGTAGCGGCACGATGGCGAGGTCCTCGAGCAGCAGGATGGCAACGATCCGCCGGCCCTTGGGCAGGCCGATCGAGCGCCGCTCCTCGAGCGTCTGCATGACGATCGCCGTCGAGGTCAGCACGAAGCCCGTGCCGGCGACAAAGCTCTGGGCGACCGGATAGCCGAGCGCGAGCCCGACGAGCGTGAGCAGGCCGATGCAGAGCCCGACCTGTGCGAGGCCAAGGCCGAAAATCTCGCCCCTCATTGCCCACAGCCGCGACGGTTGCATCTCCAGGCCGATGATGAACAGGAACATGACGACGCCGAGTTCGGCGACGTGCAGAATCGCTTGCGTATCGTAGAACAGGCCGATGCCGAACGGCCCGATCGCGAGGCCAGCTGCGAGATAGCCGAGCACCGAACCGAGCCCGAGCCGCCTGAACAGCGGCACGGCGATGACGGCAGCGCCCAGCAGGACGACGACAGGCATGAGGTCGAAGCCACTATGCGAGGCTGCTTCCGCGGCATGGCTGGCGGTTTCGGCGGCGGCCATCGCTCAGGCCCGCACCAGCTGCCAGGCAAGCATCGCCGCGATGGCGGCCGGTAGTGCGAAGACCACCAGCAGGATTGGCAGCTCTTGCCCGACTGTGTACCCCGCCTTCGTAACGCCGACCCACATATTGATGAGCGCGACCAGCAGCCAAACCGGGATGAACACCCGTGCCGCCACCGTCATCCCGGCGGCATCCCCGCCCCACAGCCGACCGAAAAGCATGAATATGCCCAAAAGCACCACCCCTCCGGTGATGACGAGCAGCATGTGCATGGCTCCCCTCCATACTTGCGAATATTAGCTAGTATTGAAGTGTATGGGCAGCTTTGCCAATGGGGGACGATCTTCGGTTGTAACGCTGGAACGGGTAGGGGAAGGGGAATCATAGCGTCCGGCGAAGGCGGGCCCCGCGGGAGTGCCGGCCGGGTCTCAGCCCGCGTTGCTGCGCCCCAGTCGCCGCGCGGCAGGGGGAGGATGAGCGAGATCATCTCGCTCTTTCTGCCACCAATCTCGCGGTCCACATGCCAAGGAACATTGCGGGCAGGAACGCAAGGGTGCCGGGGGCGCCGAGGCCAAGCGCGGCGATGGCCGGGCCGGGGCAGAAGCCGGCAAGGCCCCAGCCGATACCGAAGAGAGCAGGTCCCACGATCAGGCGAGCGTCGATGTCCTTGCCCGCCGGAACGCTGAAGCTGGGGGCCGCGACAGGCCGGTCGCGGCGAAGCACCAGCCCGTAGCCGACGAAGGCGACCAGCACGGCCCCGCCCATCACGAAGGCGAGCGACGGATCCCATGTGCCGAAGAGGTCGAGGAAGTTGAGCACCTTGGCGGGATCGGCCATGCCCGACACCACCAGTCCTGCGCCGAATAGAAGGCCAAGGGCGAGGTTGACGAGGAACGACATTCTAGCCTCCGATCACGTGACGGACAATGAAGACCGTGACGAACGCTGTCGCCATGAAGATCAGCGTGGCAACCAGCGAGCGCACCGACAGGCGCGACAGACCGCACACGCCGTGACCTGAAGTGCAGCCATTGCCCCAGACCGTGCCAAAGCCGACGAGCAGGCCGGCGCCGATCATCAGCGGAATGTTCGAGGAGATCGTCTGGCGGATTGCGTCCCCGCTCGACCACGAAAGCAGCAGCGGGGCGGCGATGATGCCGAGGATGAAGCCAAAGCGCGAGAGGAAGCCGCCGTCGCGGTAGGGCGAAAGCAACCTGCTGGCGATGCCGGAAATGCCGGCGATCCGGCCCTCCCAGAGCATCAGCAGCACGGCTGACAGGCCGATCATCGCGCCGCCGATGAGCGAGGCAAAGGGGGTGAATTCGGTCATCGGTTCTATCCTTGATGAGGTGATGGCTGCGCTGCGGGTTGATCCATCCGGAGGTCACTGAACTCTCCGCATGGTGCTGAGTGAACTGGTGCACCACCTCGCGCCGACACCGGGGCTAGGCGGATCCACACAGCAGGAGGCGTGATCGTTCCCTTGCTGCGGCGCGAGCCGGGTAGATACCCTTACATCAATTACAAAAGATCGCAATCGTTTTATCGCAATTAACGGCGTGTCAGCTTAGACGTGTCCGGCGGGGCGCCTTGTTCACGTTCGCGCTTTTGGTTATCCTTTCTCGCATGATGTTTATGTCCACGTTCTTTCCGCTGATCTGAACGACTTTCAGTCGTTCACGCGCTTTTGGCGCCATTCAGATCAAACGGTTCCGCTTGACGCGGTATCCGCACGGAGAACGTGTAATGCCCAAAATCGAGCATGTCGGCCTGACTTCCGACCAGGTCCAAAGCTTCATTGACGATGGCTTCGTCAAAATCGAAAATGCCTTCAGCGTCGATCTCGCAAAACAATGCAGGGACGAATTGTGGGCCGATATAGGTCTGTCGCCGGATGAGCCCGAAAAATGGGTTCATCCCGTTGTTTGGGTGGGGTTCAAGGCTTCGCCCCCCTTCATCGAAGCCGCCAAAACGCCGCGCCTTCATCAAGCCTACAACCAGCTTGCTGGCGAAGGCCGCTGGCTTGCCCCCAAGGGCCTCGGAACCTTTCCGATCCGCTTTCCCTCTCCGGAAATGCCCGGTGACGATGGCTGGCATGTGGACATGAGCTTCGGCACCGACAATCCTGATTTCATGGAATGGCGTGCCAACGTGAAGAGCAGCGGACGCGCCTTGCTGATGCTGTTCCTGTTTTCGGATGTCGGCCCGGACGATGCACCCACGAGAATTCGGGTGGGTTCCCATGCCCACATCGCACGGGAATTACTCCCCTACGGCGAAGCGGGCGCAACGCTCAGACAATTGTCTGCGAATGGCCACGCCTCCACGGAGGTTGTAAGGTGGAACTGGCGACAGGCACGGCGGGCACAGTCTATCTCTGCCACCCTTTTCTGGTCCATGCCGCACAGCCACACCGGGGGGAGCGGCCGCGCTTCATGGCGCAACCGGCACTCCTGCCGAAAGGCGAGTTCGATCGCGCCCTGCCGCCATCTCCGGTACAAGTGGCTATCCGCCAGGCAATTGGGATGACTATCTAATCGCCGTAGGTTTCGGGGCTACCGCGCGTAGCCCCGAAACCTACGGCAGCTGGCCGCAGCTCTTTCATTCGCACTGCACCCGCGGGCCGCCGCCATAGGGCTGATATGTGTTGTCCTCAACTCGATATGAGCGGTAACGGGACATGCAAGAGGCAATAAAGTCGGACGTCAGAGGCCGATCAGCCTCCTGCGAAGCTGCCAGCTGATACGTTTCATCATCTTCGACTTTGGCGACCTTGAAGAAGGGTGACAGGCATTCACGGCGACCACCACGGTAGGGCTGATAGCTGTTATCCGCCACCTGGTACGATCGATACCTCGATGAACACCATGCTACATGCTCCTCGCTAAGGATGGTTTCATCGTCGGATTCAGGCAGGGCGGCGGTCGTTAGGAGATCCGTATCTGTCTCGACCTCTTCACCCGGCGTATTGGTGGAGGCAGAGGACGCCGATTGCCCGATGCGCTCATAATTCTGGGACGCAACATCCACCTTCACAGGCTGAAGCGGAAATTCGATTGATGTGGAATCAACCCTCGCGCTGCTCTCCGACGGTTTGGTACTGAGATGCACGATCGCCATCGCCGCGCCACCTGCAAACGTACAACTCGTGAAGGCAAATCCGCCAACGACCGCTAGAAGGTATTTCATCGTTCCCATCCTGCTGAATGTCGATTGCAGAATGCAGAACTTCCAACCTAAGTTCCGAAGGACTTCGCACTCCAGCCGCGCATGCGGCCATCCATCCGGTTCTAGCGCTACAGGCCGCCGCTTATGCCCGGCGCTTACAGATGAAAGTCGCCGGCAGATTCCGGCTGATAGACAATCTTCTCAATCTGAATCCGTCGGGTACGATTTGCCACGATGCATTCGAAGGCATCCCCTTCCTGATAGCCAAGGATAGCGGTGCCTATGTCGGACAGGATCGACAGTTTCCTCGACCGGTTGTCTGCATCTTGCGGATAGACAAGCGCCACATTCTCCTGTTCCCCGTCGAGACGCAGCACGACCTTCGAGTTCATCGTTACAACGTCCTCGGGAACGCTTAGTGGGTCGACGACGATCGCTCTCTCGATCTCGTGCTCGAGCTCGATGTTTGGCGTGTCGATCTCAAGTTCCAGCAGGTTCTCCAGCCGGGTCTTGTCCAACTCAGTGACGTAAATGTTGGCGTGGTTAGTCATCGCACCAGCCCGCAAGAGCTGCAGGTAGCGTCCGGAGGTTAGCGACAGCGAATTGAGTGTTAGCGTTTCCTGTTTGAGATGGAAACCGCAGCGCTCAAACCCCTTCAGGGAGCGCGTGTTTGCCGGGTGAATCTTCGCGACAACGCTATCGGCCCTCATGTCGAGGAAGGCGAGCTTCAGTCCCTCGCGAATGGTGCTGGTGCCCAGTCCACGGCCCCAGTTATCGTGGTCACCGATAGCGAGGACGATTTCACATTCAGGACCCGTCTTGATCAGGCGGACGAAGCCCACGGGCAGGTCGTCGACGTTATAGACCATGAAAAAGCGGCCGCCCTGGTTGAACAGATGCGTCAGGATCGGCATCGGTGATCGATCAACGGCCTGTGAGATGAAACGGGAGACGCTGCGTGAATCGCTCAGGTAGCGAGTGACACGGTCATCTTCCAGCCAGTTCATCAGGGTCAGGGCATGCGTCCGGGTAATCTCCGGACGTAACGATACAAAAGGCCTCTTCATCTTCGCCACCGTGGTCGCAAGAATGAAAGCCTGTCACGGTGGCAGCCGTGCTGGTTCTTTCAGGTTACTGATTGAATGAACGGGGTGCCTAGCAAAGTCCGCCACGAAAGTCCAAGGAGAAAAAGCCTTGTCGGAGTCTCACCTCCGGCGGTGCCTTAACTGGATCCTCTCATTCGGCTTAGAGGTCGGCTCATCTTCGACGCCGCCGACGTCATCGACTAACCCACATTTTCCTCATGGGGTTGGAAGGACGTGCCAAAACTCGGCGTGACATCAAGGAACCCGAAGGTCCTTCGAATGATATTCCCCGTGACCGGAGCCGCAGTGACGCCAGCCGTCAGACCTCGGGTGGATGACTTGGGTTTCGGATCATCGATGACGACGAGGTAGAGGTAAACCGGATCGTGCATCGGCATGGCGGCCGCAAAGACATTGTAGTTTCGGTTCCTCGCGTACCGACCCGCGATGACTTTCTCCGCGGTGCCTGTCTTGCCGCCCACATTGAGCCCAGCCACCGCAGCGTGACGCCCCGACCCCTTCATTCCGCTTAGCCGGTACAAGTACCGCATCATCTCGCTCGTGTGGTCGCTCACGATCCGTTTCGATACTGCCTTAGCATCTTCCTCGCCACGCCTGATCAGTGTCGGGCTCACCAAAATTCCGTTGTTCAGAATGCCGCCTATTCCCGCGGCCGTCTGCAACGGGGTGGTCGCAAAGCCGTGTCCGAATGACGCCGTGATGGATGTCGCGGAGCTCCAGCGGGCTGGCTCGCGCGGGGTGGCCACTTCGGGAAGCTCCAACTGCAACTTGGTGAGAAGTCCGGCGCTTCTCAGAAAATTTCGATGCTCCTCGATGCCGACTGCCCGCGCTTCCAGCGCAGATCCGATATTGGATGAATAAAGAAACACCTCCTCGAGAGTGAGCGGGCGGTTCTTGCCGTAGTAGTCACGGACCCGTTGCCGCCCCACCGCCAGCGGGCTGGACGCGTCATAGACCGTACTGAGCGTTGCACGACCCTTCTCGATGGCCATTGCGGTGGTGAAGGTCTTTATGATTGACCCCATTTCCGCGGCGCTTCCCGACATTCGGTTCAGGCGATCCTCTAGATGCGCCTCAACGGGCGAGTTGGGGTCAAAATCCGGCAGAGATACAAGTGCCAGAATTTCGCCGGTCTTGATGTTCAGTACGAGCCCGCCAGCACCTGCCGGCTCGTACTGCACCATGGCCCTGGCGAGTTCATCATGGACGGCGTGCTGGATCCTCAGATCGATCGATGTCTCAACCGGGGAAAACCTGCCTCTGCCGCCCAGTCCGAAATCGCGAAGCTCGAGATACCCTTGCGTGTCTATCCATCTCTCCAGCCCAGACGTGCCGAGGTTGTCGACGTTCGTCAGACCGACGACGTGTGCCGTGGTGCGGCCCGCGGGATAGAAGCGCCTGATCTCGGACCTGAACCCGATACCCGGAATACCAAGCGTCATGATCCGGTTATGCATCTGAGGCGAGAGGTGACGCTTCAACCAGATGAAACCACGGTCCCCCGAAAGCCTGGCGTGCAGGTCCCGCACATCGAGGTCTGGAAACACTGTGCGAAGGCGCTCAATAGCGTCATCTACATCGACAATCCGCCGGGGTTCTGCAAACAGCGAGTAGGTCTTCAGGTCGATCGCAAGCTTCCGTCCATGGCGATCGACTATCGCAGGCCTGTGAGCCGCAACCAGCCCAACAGGAGCCCCAGACGCCGCAGGTTCTCCAATACCGTACTGAACCAGCCTTGCTGTGATGGTGACATAAGCCAGTGCGAAGATCAGGACGACAATGCGGGTGCGTGATTGCTTCACCTCGCGGCGTGGATTTGGTCGCGGCAACGGCATTGGCTGCAGCTCCCCTAGACCAGGACCACGATCGGGGAGCCCCATTTTACCTCCCGGTAGAGGTGAATGATGTCGTGATGCAGGAGCCGCACGCAGCCTGATGAGATTGCCTTGCCTATCGTGTGCGCCTCACCAGTTCCATGCAGACGGTAAAGCGTGTCCCGATTGCCCTGATGGATATAGAGCGCGCGTGCGCCAAGGGCGTTGTCGATCCCAGGCGGCTGACCGTGCCGCCATTTCTCGAGGGACGGTTGGCGGGCGATCATATCGGCGGGTGGTGTCCACACGGGCCACTCGCGTCCGTATGCGATATGCGCTCGTCCAGACCATTCAAACCCCGCTCTGCCGATTCCTACCCCGTAGCGCGTGGCGGATCCGTCATCATGGACGTGGTAGAGGTACCGATTAGGCGTATCGACAATGACCGTCCCGGGTACTTCCTGGGTCGGGTAGTCGACGACCGCCCGAACAAACGCGGGGTCGAGGCGTGTAAGGTCCACCGCCGGGATGGGAAAGCGCTCCTCGGGCAGCGCCCGATACATCAGGATGACGTCGTCGGAAAATTCCGGGGGCGGTGGTGCTGGGATAATCTCTTCGGAGCCCGGAAAGGGGGTAGTGGTGCAGCCGGACAAAGCTAGCCCGAGGACACCTCCGGCTCCTCCTAAGAACAGTCGTCGGTCGATGGGGCGAGGTCTGGTCATGTAACGTCCTGTCTAAATTGATGACGCTCGACGCCTTCTGCGTAGCGGCGCGTCGATGGTGGCCGCCCCCCCCAGGCTCGCGCTGCAAGGGGCAGATTCCAGGATTTGTCGAAGGGCGTGATTTCAGCGCGTCACTGCGCGTAGCAATTCAGGGTCAAGTCAGGCTCCGAGGGGCACGCCATGCGTTGGCGTTGGAGCCCCCTCTGTCATTGGCCTGAGAGTATCGCTAAGCTGCTTCGGGCAGTCTCAGCTTACACCGTGGGCGGGAGCTGCCGCTCCGCTTTTCAGAGTGTTGTACAGCAAGCGGTCCGGGTGCCTGAGAGTTTCCGGGGCGGTTGCTCCTTCGGCGGTCGGTTGGCCGACTCTCTCCCGCTTGTCCCAAAGACATACCCGCGCGGCAAAGACGACTGCAACCAAACTCGGGCGAACACACCGTTCACACCGGAGCGGAGCTGTCCCCTCAATCAGAAGTTCTCGTAGTGCCGCGGTAGCACCCACGAGCGATGGGACAGCGTCGACTATGAAATGTGGGCTCGCGACCAGAGCGCCAGATCACACACGACGGGACAACGGCGGCTTGCCAGGACGGCAGTCTGCTGGTGCAGCGGAACATCGGTGTGACCTTGCGCACTTGGTCTGCCCCCTGAAAAGTGGTCCTCCCTGAAGTAGGCTGTAATTCTCTGCGACGGCACTCGGCCTCGCCACGACGCAAGACGCGTGACGCTTGTTCTTGCGGTCGCGCGTCGGGCGCCAACGACCAAGGGCAACAGCCGACGGCATAGCAATCGGCAATGGACACGACGAGCCCTTGGCTTAGGTGCCGATCAGGGCTCGGCGGAGCTTCACACGCTAACAGAAGGAACATTTTTGAATGCTGAAGTTCGACCCTCGTTCTCCTGACCAAGGGGATGCTTATGAGACTTCACTCAATCGCATTCGTGCGCTTGCAGCCGACATGGAGCGCATCGGCCAGGGCACGCCTGTCGAAGAACTTGTAGGAGGACCATCCCCGCTTCTTGATCAGTGGAGCATCTCGGAGCGTCCGGCAGGCTGTCTCGTCGGGCTTGCAAGCGGACATCCGTTACTTTTGGGGACGGACCGACCGATCATGACATCGGATCTCTGGCTGGTCTCAGCGGATCTCAAGTGGGCCCGAACACTCTCGCGCTGGTACCGACTGGGAAAACCCCTCGGGAATGCCGGCCTGCATTCTTGAAGCGCGTACCCATGGAGCTGCAGTTGGAAGACGTTCCCGAGTGACCCCTCGCATGGCGCGTCGCGGAGCAGCTCGCACTTCTCTGCTTTTCCTTACCCTCAAGACCAGGGATCTGCTTTACGTCTAGCCTGTGGAAACAGGTAAAACGATCGATCCAATAAGACCGAGGTAGAGGCGGGATTCGGACTACGCCGGACTTCTGGCCTCGATCTTGTTTGAGTTTCGGCTGCAGCGTTTACCTTAGTTCAAGGATTGCTGGTCGCTTCCTTTTCTCCTCTGGCATTTCTTCTGACGTTGGTATATCCAGCCCGTCCAGTCTTTCTGGGAGTGGGTCCCAGACGGTCTGCTACGGGAGCAGTTCACCATGAGCCTGCGAATAACCAGCAATCGTTGATGGGCATCGGCCGCTTTGGGCGGTGTGCCTTTCGACACGATTGCCGAACGTTCGACCTGAAGTCGAACGGGTTTTCGGCTCTGAACTGCCTCCGGACATCTTGTCCGCGAGGACGGATGAACGACAGCGTGGTCCCGCAACTTGCCTGGCTTCTTGAAGATCGTGCCGACAAGGCTTTTGCAGCAGTCGAAAAGTTCGA
>NZ_VLJG01000036.1:0-29143 GCF_007829415.1 Aminobacter sp. J44
CTGCCTCTCCGCCTTCACCCCGCAGGAATGCCGGCACTACTTCGAGGCGGCGGGATATGACCCGGACTAAATCGAATCTGCTCTAGCGAATGCGCGGGCCGACCTTGAGGCATTGTACGACGAGGCTCGCTCTAATGACGCTCTGGTTGACAACCAGGGGATCACCGAAACGAGCACAGATGCCCAAGTGGAGGCTGCCATCGCTGCTGAGTACACTGATGCCTCCAATGATCTCGAAACGTCAACCGGTCTGTCAAACTTTGAGACTCGGTCCAGCGCCGCGCAAAATGCAGCAATCACCGATACTCGAGATGCGCTCGTTAAGGTCATCAACGACCTTAACAAGGATATCTCCGACGTCCCGGGGCTCGCGGCGGCAATCAAGCGTTATAACGCCGCTGTAAAGGCCGAAGCCGACGCTGATGACGCTCTCGACGATGCAGGCGACCGGGCTGCAGCAGATCTGGCCGCGTTTGACGTTCTGAACGGCGCAGCAGGTTTCACCGCTGATGATGGTGCCGGTGCTGTAGACCTTTCGGCTTCCCCAAGCGACATTGTGAACGTCCTAGAGATAACCGACGGCACCACGACGGTTATCGAGATGAACGCGGCCGGAACGAAATTTGTGCTTTCTACCGGCATCACTGAAGCTTCCTATCCCGGGGTGACCACCCTGCTCAACGCTCTTAACGCTAATCTTCAGGCGTTTAAGGCTTGGGAGCAGGCGGACGCTGATCTTAACGATCCGACGACCGGTGCCGACGCTTACCTGACGACGTTTGATGCAGCTGTCTTTGCTGACACAGAACTTGGCGGCTACGGCACGGCTGATGCCGTTGCCCTCGCAGTTCTGAACGCGCAGGACGACCTTCAAGGCTTCGATAAAGAGGTGGCGCGCTTCCGTGTTGCGGAAGAATTGGCAAACGAACTTGAAAACCTTCACGACGCATTGACCGATGCGGCAGAGGTCTTCGAAGATCTCGGCTACGAGGCTCCCGTCTTTGTTGACGGCGCGGAGGTTGCAACTGCCGACGCGGACGTATTCGTCTTCGATGGCGACTCGGGTTCGATTGCAGGGTTCGACAGCGACGATATCCTTTATTTCTCGAAGGACTACAATTACAAGCTTCTTTCGGGCTCCGACGACCTTAACGGCAACGCTGATTTCGGCGATGTAGCGCAGCTAGACATCTTCGTGAAACAGGTCGGCGCCAATACGGTCATCTATGTCGAGAAAAACTCCTATGATGGGCAGGCCGATGGTCCTTGGAACGGCGAGACCATCACGCTCGTTGGCGTGGATGCCTCGAGCCTGACCTTCGAGAACGGCTATCTCCGCCTCGCAGACGCGGTAGCATAACCGACTTTTCCGACAATTTGTCACTTATGGGGAACCCCAGCATGACGCTGGGGTTCTCTGCGTTTAGCGAAAGAGCTTAGGGGTCGTCGAGGCAGACCGCTTCGCCTTCGGGGCGGGCGCAAACCCGCCAACTCTCCCTTCGGGAAGTTTGCGGGTTGCAGTGGTGGACTGTTACTGGCACCATCGCGTCGTGCAGTCGTCCCGGCCTCTTTTCAGGTAGCAGGCCCGGCGCAGGCTGCATGGCAGCAGCAACGGCCATTTGGAAAACCCGAATCGCGCTCGCGCGGCTGTCCAGTAACGCCTGTACTTTCTGAAAATTTGGGGGGAGCTGGTGAGCGGCAGCTTGCGACGGGTGCGGTTGGCCCTTCGTGAGCGTGAGCAAGGACACTCACCGGCGCCGACAGTTGGACCAGACCGCTCATCTCCTTTCGGGAAAGAGCGCGATTGGAGGCCCCATGTACCCGTACTACGAGCTCGACGCGCTCTCGCAGAATGACATATCCGCCGTCTTCCAGTTCGGCAGGCAGCTGACCGGCCGCCTGATGCGCTGCATCTTCTATTTCACCATCGCCTACATGCTGCTGACCATGAACGCGTACGGGCTCGGCGACAGCCGCTTCGCGCTTTCCTTCATCATCGGCCTCCTGGGCATCGGCGGCGCGAGCGCCCGTGTCGGACTCGGCGCGATCGCGGTCCTTGTCGTGATGGCGCTGCTAACGCCGGAAGTGGTCGAGCTTTTCATGGAAGCGGCAACCGACGTCGAGGCCGCTTCCTGATCCGAATCTCGCCCGCACCAGCGCCGCCCAAACGATTCGGCCAGCGCGCGCGATGATTCGCGTCTGCCTGAGCTCCATGCTCAGATGCGAATCATGCAGCTCAAATCGCACCTGATTCTCCTCGCGGCGATCATCGCCGAGGTCGTCGCCACCACCGCGCTCTCGCGCTCCGACAATTTTAGCCGTCTCGTTCCCAGCCTCATCGCCATTGGCGGCTATGCTGCCGCCTTCTGGCTGCTTTCCTTCCCGCTGCGCACCATGCCGACGGGCGTCGTCTATGCGATCTGGTCGGGCATGGGCATCGTGCTGATCACGGCGGTCGCCTGGGTGCTTTACCGCCAGTCGCTCGACCTCGCCGCGCTGGCCGGCATGGGGCTCATCCTGGCGGGCGTGCTGGTCATCAACCTCTTCTCCCGCTCCCTGCCCCACTGAGGCGCCGGAAGCCCGCCAGCGGCCTTCTGCGGGGCGATACGCGGCTTTCCGCGCCCCTGCCCTCCGCCGCCACGCCCGCGCGGCGCCGCAAGCGCCGTAAAAAGGCGCAGACATGCCAAAGCGCGCCCGGCAAATCGGCCTCAGGCCATTGCCAGCGTTCTAAGAAATTTCTTCGATGTCGAGGAGGTTTGGTGGAGCCAAGCGGGATCGAACCGCTGACCTCCTGCATGCCATGCAGGCGCTCTCCCAGCTGAGCTATGGCCCCCTGTTGCCGTCTTTCCGGCGTGTCGCTCGGTGAGCTGTCGTTCACCTCGTGTGCGGCGGCTTCTAGCGCCGCCGCACACCAAGATCAAGCCTCTTTTCGAGGCCTGTGCAATTTTTTATGCCTCGTCGTCGTCGTCGCCGACGGAGATGATGCCGGTGACGTCGTCTTCGTCTTCCTCGTCGTCGGCCAGGAAGGTGTCGTCGTCGCCGAGGTCGACGTCGTCGTCATCGCCGAGCGCGATGTCGTCTGCGCCCTTGGTCTCGTCATCCGCGTCTTCCAGCGAGACGAGCTCAGGCGCGCCGTCCTCGATGTCCAGCTCCTTGTCCTCGACCTCGTCCTCGAGATCCGGCACGGCCGAATTGCTCTCGAAGTAGGAACGCGGATAGGACTGACCGGTGTACGGGGAGACGATCGGGTCCTTGTTGAGATCGTAGAATTTGCGGCCCGTTTCCGGGCAGATGCGCTTGGCGCCGAGTTCGGGTTTTGCCACTGTGCTGCCTCTTGGTCTGCTTGATGGGGAACCGCGCAGGCTCCGGGACGGCGCCAGGGAAATCGCCCTTGCGCAATGGTCCCTTTTCCTTGGAAAAGTTCGGTCCCCTTAACTGTATCTCCATGCTCTGTCAAAGCCTATATGGGCGCTTTCGGCGGCCTCGCCAACCTGTTTTTGCGCGGGCTCGCACACGCCTTTCGCAGGCCTTCGATGCCCCTTTCCTGTGCGTTGCAGCAAAGAGTTCACAGCGGAGTGAAAAATCCGCGAGAAGGCAGTTGACACCAAAGCGCCGTCCGCTTACATCGGCGCCACACCAGACGCGACGCACTTCTCCGCTTCGCGTTGTCACTGGCCCAGGTGGCGGAATTGGTAGACGCGCACGGTTCAGGTCCGTGTGCCGCGAGGCGTGGAGGTTCGAGTCCTCTCCTGGGCACCATTTCCCAACGAAAAGCCGTGTAATCTTCAAACGTTACCGGGTTTTCGCGCGCCTGCACCCCCAGCCGGAAACAATTGCTTCATCAGCGGACACCAGAGACCGCCGCGCTCGGCGCGCGTCGCTGCTGGGCAGCGAAGTCGCCCCCGCCGGGCTCAGGCAATTGGCGCTCTCGCGCACGCTTCCGAGACACACGCGATCTGCCCCCGGATACAACCTGCGGTAGACATGCGGTTCGTGGCGAATCGGTCTGCCGGCATCTACGCTGGATGGTGTCGGCGCAACATGGATAGCCCCCGCGCCAGTAGCACCGGCAGCCTCGCTCGCGCGGGGCTTTTTTCTTTGCGGCGTCAAGCTGACGCCTTGCCCTTCCCCATCCGTCTCGATGCCACCGGCGCCGCCCCTTGCGCGCGACGTTCCTTCTTCCACCGCATCACGGAGGGCCGCAGCGTGCGGTAGGCCACCAGCAGCACCGCCAGCGCGAAGTAGGTGGCGGGTTCGACGGTAACCACCTTCACCGCCATCGTGTAGTGCAGCGCGCCGCCCAGCACGATCGCGTAGACCAGCTTGTGCAGCCTGTTCCAGCGCGAGCCGAGCTTGCGAATCGACCAGTTGTTGGAGGTCAGTGCCAGCGGCAGCAGCAGCACCAGGCAGGCCATGCCGATGGTGATGAACGGGCGTTTGGCGATGTCCTTGCCGATCTCGGGGAAATTGAGCTGCTGGTCGAGCAGCATGTAGGTCGAAAAGTGCATCAGCACGTACCAGAAGGCGAGCAGCCCCAGCGCACGCCGGTAGCGGACGAGGTTGATGCCGAACAGATCGCGCAGAGGCGTGACCGCCAGCGTTGCCAGCAGGAAGCGCAGCGCCCAGGTGCCCAACAGGTGCTCGAAGATTTTCACCGCGTTGCCGGGCAGCTGGCCCGTCGCGCCCAGCCAAAAATACCAGACGGCCGGAACGAACCCCACAGCGTAGAGGAGCCAGATGCTGGCCGGCTTCCACCAACGGGGCATGGTCAGTAGAACTTCCGCAGATCCATGCCCTCGTAAAGGCTTGCGACCTGTTCGGCGTAACCGTTGAAGGGCAGCGTGTCGCGGCGGGCCGCGCCGAAGAAGCCGCCCTCGCCGATGCGGATTTCGCTCGCCTGGCTCCAGCGCGGATGGTCGACCGCCGGATTCACATTGGCGTAGAAGCCGTATTCGTGCGGCGCCATCTTGTTCCAGGTTGACGGCGGCTCTTCCTCGACCAGCGAAATGCGCACGATCGACTTGATGCCTTTGAAGCCATACTTCCACGGCACGACAAGCCGCACCGGCGCGCCGTTCTGATTGAGCAGCGTGCGGCCGTAGAGGCCGACGGCAAGAATCGCCAGCGGATTGCGCGCCTCGTCGAGCCGCAGGCCCTCAAGGTACGGCCACTTGAGCGCGCCGAACAGGATGCTGCGCTGGCCGGGCATTTCCTCCGGGCGCACCACCGTTTCGAAGGCGACGTATTTGGCGCTCCCCAGCGGCTCGACCCGGTCAAGAATCTTTGACAGCGGGAAGCCGATCCAGGGAATCACCATCGACCAGGCCTCGACGCAGCGCATGCGGTAGACGCGCTCCTCGAGCCCCAGGGCCATCAGGTCGTCGACGTCGAGCGTCGTTGGCTTGGAAACGAGTCCATCTACCTTGATCGTCCACGGCTCCGGCCTGAAGTCCGCCGAGCGGTTAGAGGGATCTTCCTTGCCCGTGCCGAACTCGTAGAAATTGTTGTAGGTGGTGATGTCCGCGAAGGTCGACCAGGCCTCCTCGGTGCCGTAGGGCCCGGGCTTGTAGTCAAGGTTGGCGGCAAGAGCCGGCAGGGGCAGCAGCGATGCGGCGGCAGCGCCCATGGCACCGCCAAGGAATTTGCGGCGGTTGAAGTAGAATTCTTCCGGCGTGATCTCGGACGATGGAATGCGAGGAATCTTATTTGGCATGCCGGCCTCCCCTGCCTGCGCCGCCCGGCGCATCAAATGCAGGCCCGCAGGACAACAAGTTTTCGCCAGCCCGGCAAGAGCCCGGGCGACCACAATTCGGTGTTCGGTCGTGATCGCTGCCGCGATTTAGGGAACGTCGTCCTGTCCGACGATGCCGCCCTCGTTTTCGAGGGTTGCGATTCGCCTCGTCTCGAATGCGGTGAATTTCAGCCGGACGCCGAGGCCACCGAAAGCATCTTCGGGAAGGAACACGACGCCCGCCTCTTCAAGGCATCGCTGAAGCTTCGAGACCACCGCCGGATCCGGCTCATCCAGTCGGCGCTCGAAGCGGGCGATGATCTCAGCATCGACACCGGAAAGATCTGCTAGCGCGTCGCGCGTCAAGTCGGCCAGCGCCCGTGCGGCCAGGCATTGCGAATGCGTGATCGTCATGGCCCCTCCTCCAAGTTTGACGGTCAGGCTGCCTCTCGGTCGTCTCCCTCCGCCTTCAGCGCCTCGGCCAGGCGGATGTTGGCCTTGATCGGCAGGTGGTCCGAGGCAACGCGGGCGAGCGGCGTGTCGTGCAGCTCGACGCCGGCAATCAGGTGGTGCGGCTTCGCCAACACCCGGTCGAGCGCAAGCAGCGGAAAGCCCGATGGAAAGCTCGGCACGGTCGCATGCAGCGGCCCGAAGGCCGGAGCCAGCTTCTGCAGCGGCGGCCGAGCCGCCATTCATTCAGGTCACCCATCAGCAGCGTCGGACGGCCATCGTGGGCCTCGGCCTCCGCAAGCAGCGTCTCCACCTGCTTTGCGCGCGAGCGGCGCAGGAGCCCCAAATGCGCGGCGATGATGCGCAGCGGGCCCGCCTTCAGCGTCACGTCGATGACCAGCGCGCCGCGCGGTTCGACCCCGGGCAGGTCAAGCTGCCGTGTGGCAGTAACCGAGCCTTCGCGAAACAGGATGATGTTGCCGTGCCAGCCGTGGTTCTGGTTCGGCTCCAGCGGCGGAACGGCGATCAGGCCGCATTCGCGCTCCAGCACCTTGAGGTCGAGCAGGCAAATGCGCTCGCCAAAGCGCTGGGTCGCCTCCTGCAGCGCCACGACGTCGGCATCGATTTCGCGCAGCACCGAGACGATGCGCGCCGGGTCGAAGCGCCGGTCGCGGCCCACGCCCTTGTGGATGTTGTAGGAGGCGATCAGCGTGTCGCCGCGCGGTTCACCGCTGTGATGGATGACGTGGGAAGTCGGCCGCCCCCTCGCCTTTGCCAATCCGAATACGCTTTCTTTCCACTTGAGGGTCAGGGCGTTCCGTCTGGCCGAGGTCATGGTGGGGTCGGTTCCTCTTCTTGCTGCGGACAATGTAATCACGCGTTTCCCGCTATTCCATGATGCCATGGCGGAAACATGATTGTGCGACAATTTCTTCCATAACGCGCAGGCAAAGAGGACGTTGCTTGTTCTCAACTGCCCAAGCGGAAGAAAATGCAATCGGGATCAACTGACGGTTGCATGGAGGCAAAACCCTTCCCTCACTGCGTAATGCTCAAATGCGGGCATGGGCAGGGACACGAGACATTATCCTGGAGAAGAAAGGTTCAGCACCGCGACCTCCGGCGCAACGGCGGTCGAATTCGCGATGCTGGCCCCCCTCTATCTCCTTCTTTTCCTGGGCATGACGGCCTACGGCATCTTCTTCGGCGCCAGCCACTCGGTGCAGCAGCTGGCGGCGGACTCGGCGCGGGCAGCGATCGCCGGCCTCGACAGCACGGAACGGCGGCAGCTTGCGGAAGGCTACATCGCCCGCAATGCCAGCGGCTATCTCTTCATCGACCCGGCGAAGCTACAGGTCAGAGTGGGCGACAGTCCGGCAGACCCCAACCAGTTCGATGTTGAGGTCAGCTACGACGCACGCAACCTGCCGATCTGGGGGCTGTTCGACCGGCTCGCCATGCCGGACACCACCATCTCACGGCGCTCCACCATCCGCATCGGAGGCATGTGATGCGGCAGCGTGCGACCTCGCTTTTCGGCCGGTTCCTTCGGTCAACCTCGGGGCAGTTCGCGCTGATGACGGCGATCACTGCCCCGGCAGCCGTCGTGCTTGCAGCAGTCGCCGTCGACAGCGGCTCGCTCTATGTCGAAAAGCGCCGTGCGCAGGCGCTTGCAGACCTCGCAGCCATCGCCGCCGCGTCCAACATCGACAAGGCGCCGCAGCAGGCGCTGGCGATGCTGAGCGACAACGGCGTTTCGGCCACTATTGCCAGTAATACCGGCGACTTCGCCAAGCCGGGCGGCAACGACCGCATCGTTGTAACCACGGGCCGTTACAAGTCGGACAAGTCGCTCGATCCGGCTGACCGCTACACCGCAAACGCGCCCTTGAAGAATGCGGCCAGGGTGACCTACCGCACCATCGGTACGCGCTACTTTGCCGGCTCCATCATCCCGGCGCCGGAGATCATCGTTACCGCCACGGCAGCCTCGACCCCGGCCGCCGCCTTTTCCATCGGCTCGCGTCTGGCGGCGGTCAATGACGGCATCCTCAACGCGTTGCTCAAGGGCCTGACCGGTTCGCAGATCTCGCTGACCGTGATGGACTACAACGCGCTGTTGAACGCCAATGTCAGCCTCCTCGACTTTCTCGACGCGCTGGCTCTTGAGGTAGGTCTCACCGCCGGCAGCTACGAGGAAGTCCTCGATACCCAGGTCACCATCGGGCAGGTCGCCAAGGCGCTAAAGAATTCCGGCGGCAGTGGCGCCCTGCTTGCGCCGCTCGGCAAGCTGGTCAACGCGCTGACCAATGGTTCCGTCCTGCCGATCAAGCTGTCCGACATCATCGACTTCGGCGACGGCCAGCTGGCGCAGGCGGCGCTCCGCCAGATCGGGGTCGACGTGAACGTCATGGAAATACTGATGCTGAGCGCAATCCTTGCCGGCAAGGGCAAGCAGGTCGGGCTTGATCTCGGCGTGCAGACGGGCGGGTTGCTGGACGTCTCGGTGTCGCTCGCCATCGGCGAGCCACCGCAGCGCTCGCCTTGGTTCGCGGTCGGAGAGGCGGGCACACTGGTGCGCACCGCGCAGACGCGGCTGACTGCCACGGTCGACATCGGCATGCCGGGCAGCCTGCTCAGCCTTCTCGGCACCCGCATCCGCTTGCCGCTCTATCTCGAGGTCGCCTTCGCCGAGGCACAGCTGAAGAGCATTACCTGCCCCACCGGCCGGCGAGACAGCCTGAAGGTTCAGGTCGACGCGCGGCCCGGCGTGGTCAACCTGTTCCTCGCCGAGGTCGACAAGTCGAAGCTCGGCAATTTCGGCAGCCCGATGGCGCGTTCGACGGCAAAGCTCGTCCAGGTGCCGCTGGTCAGCATCACCGGCCAGGCACACGCCGAAATGTCGAACATCGCTTACAAGACGCTGACCTTCACCGCTGCCGACATCGACAGCGGCAAGGTCCGCAAGGTCAACACCAAGGACTACGTGACGTCGCTGACGACGTCACTTTTCTCCAGCCTGTCGCTCACGGCGAATGTCGAGCTTGGTCTGCTCAACCTGCCGCTGCTCACGCTGCCCTCGAACACGCTGGCTTTGCTTGGCCAGGCGATCAAGGGCGTGGCGCAGCCGATCGACAACCTCCTCTACACACTGCTTTCGGCGCTTGGCGTCTCACTCGGCGAGGCGGAGATCAAGGTCCACGGCGCAACCTGCGGCCGTGCGGTGCTGGTGCAGTAGTTCAGCAGTCTAACCGGAAGCCACTCGCCTCGTCGGCGATCGACCCGCCGTCGGGCCCGAACCGGATCAGCAACGGTCCGAGCCTCATCGCGAGGCTGCGATTGTGCCAGTCTTCCCAATTGTCGACCGTCATCGGCTGCCCGTTCTCATCTAGCCAGGTCACGTCCGCGTCTGTGAGAAACGCTGTCTGCCGCAGCACCGGATAGCGCTCGCGCATCTCCGCCAGCTGCGCGACGAACACCTCAAGTTCCCGGTCACGGTTCTCCCAGTCGAGCCAGGTGATTTCATTGTCCTGCGCGTAGGCGTTATTATTGCCGCGCTGGCTGCGGCCGAACTCGTCGCCGGCGGTAAGCATGATCGTGCCTCGCGAGACAAACAGCGTCGCAAGCAGCCGTCGCAGCGAGCGCGCGCGTGCCGCAAGCACCTCCGGCTGGTCCGTCGGCCCTTCGACGCCGTGGTTCCACGACAGATTGTCGTTGTGGCCGTCGCGATTGTCCTCGCCATTCGCCTCGTTGTGCTTGCGCTCGTAAGCGACGAGGTCGGCGAGCGTCATGCCGTCATGCGCGGCAAGGAAGTTGACGGTGCGCGTCCCCTCACCCGCAAACACATCCGACGAGCCCGCCAGCCGCGTCGCCAGCGCCGGTACCGTGCCATGGTCGCCGCGCCAGAACCGGCGGACGTCGTCGCGATAGCGGTCGTTCCACTCGAGGAATTTTGGCGGGAAGCGCCCGAGCTGGTATCCGCCCGGGCCAATGTCCCATGGTTCGGCGATCAGCACCCGGCTGCCGATCTCGGGATCAGCAATCATTGCCTTGAGCATCGGCGCGTTCGGGTCAAAGCTGAACCGCGTGCGCCCCAGTACCGGCGCAAGATCGAAGCGAAAGCCGTCGACGCCCGCATAGCGAATGAAGGCCCGCAGCGAATCCAGTACCAGCTGCTGCGTCGCCGGATGCTCGCAGTCGAGCGTATTGCCGGTGCCGGTGTCGTTGATAAGCGTGCCATCATCCGCGTGGCGGAAATAGGCGCGCGCATCGAGCCCGCGCAGCGACAGCGTCGTACCCTTCTCGTCACTTTCGGCGGTATGGTTGAAGACGACGTCGACGATGACACCGATGCCGTTCTCATGCAGCGCCCGCACCGTCTGCCGAAGCTCTCCCCATCCACCCGGCGCCAGTCGCGGGTCGAGTGCCATGAAGGTTACCGGGTTGTAACCCCAGGCGTTGCTGAGCCCGAGCGGCGGCAGGTGCCGCTCATCCATCCATGCCGTCACCGGCATCAGTTCCACCGCGCTCACGCGCAGCTTTCGCAGATGCTCGATGATAGCGGGATGCGCCAGCGCGGCGATGGTGCCGCGCTGTTGTTCCGGAATGTCGGGATGAAGTTTCGTGAAGCCCCGGACGTTGATTTCGTAGATCAGGCCGCCGGGGGAAAACCGTGGCGGCTCGAGCGGCACGCGCTCCGGAGCCGTCACTACCGCCTTAGGCAGCAACGGTGCGGTATCGATGCCCTCCGCGCGCGCCACGCCGAGCCGGGGGTCGTAGTGGAACCGCCCGTCGACCTCGAGAGCGTAGGGATCGATCAGCAGCTTTTGCGGATCGAACCAGAGTCCGGCCTTCGGATCGTAAGGACCATCGGCGCGATAGCCGTAGCGCTGCCCTGGGCCGATGTCCGGTACGAAAGCGGTGAACACATCACCCTGCCGTGCCATCTCGACACGGTCGGTCTCGGCCCCGCCGCCATCGAACAGCGAGACCCACATCCGCGCGGCGTGGTGCGACCAGACGGAGAAGCGAACTCCTCCGTCCTCGATCGGGGCGCCGAGCGGCGTGGCCGGCTGCATCAGGTGATGACGGTCGGGCCGGTGCGCCCGGTATGCCGGCGGATGCCTGCAATCTTGTCGGCCGCTGCGATCAGGTCGGCCAGCGCTTCCTGCGTCTCGATGCCATGCTTGCCCGGATCTGGCTCAAACCGCTCGATATAGACGCGGATCGTGGCGCCCGAAGTGCCGGTGCCCGACAGGCGGAAGACGATGCGCGAGCCGCCGGCAAAGCCGATGCGGATGCCCTGGTTCGAGCTCACCGAGCCGTCGACCGGATCGTGGTAGGAGAAGTCGTCCGCCGTCTCGATGGTCAGGTGCCCGACCGTCGTGCCAGGCAGCTCCGGCAGCTTGGCGCGCAGGTCGTCCATCAGCGCGTTCGCGTCCTTGGTATCAACTGCCTCGTAATCGTGACGGGAATAGTAATTGCGGCCGTAGGTCGCCCAGTGCTTGGCGACGATGTCGCGCACGCTCTCTCCACGCACGGCGAGGATGTTGAGCCACAGCAAAACCGCCCAGAGCCCGTCCTTCTCGCGCACGTGGTCCGAACCCGTTCCCGCGCTCTCCTCGCCGCAGATCGTCGCCAACCCCGCGTCGAGCAGGTTGCCGAAGAACTTCCAGCCCGTCGGCGTCTCGTAGATGCCGATGCCCAGCTTTTCTGCCACGCGGTCGGCAGCCGCGCTGGTCGGCATCGAGCGCGCAATGCCCTTGATGCCCCCTGCATAGCCCGGCGCCAGATGCGCGTTCGCCGCCAGCACCGCCAGCGAATCGGACGGGGTCACGAAGATTCCCTTGCCGATAATGAGGTTGCGGTCGCCGTCGCCATCGGACGCAGCACCAAAGTCTGGCGCGTTCGGCGACATCATCAGCTCGTAAAGGTCGCGCGCGTGGACGAGATTCGGGTCCGGATGATGCCCGCCGAAATCCTCGAGCGGCTGCGCGTTGCGCGCCGTTCCCGCCTCCGCACCCAGCCGCTTTTCGAGGATCTCGACCGCGTAGGGGCCCGTGACCGCGTGCATCGCATCGTAGACCATCCGGAAGCCGCCCGCGAACATCTTGCGGATCGTGTCGAAGTCGAACAGCGTCTCCATCAGCTCGGCATAGTCAGTGACCGGATCGATCACCTCGACCGTCATTTCATCGAGCGTGGCGGTGCCGATCGTGTCGATGTCGACGTCGGGAGCGTCGACGATCGCGTAGCGGTCAATCTCGCGGCTGCGCGCATAGATCGCCTCGGTCACCTTTTCAGGTGCCGGGCCGCCATTGCCGACATTGTACTTGATGCCGAAGTCCTCGTTCGGCCCGCCGGGGTTGTGGCTCGCCGACAGGATGATGCCGCCGAATGCGCGGTTCTTGCGGATGAGATTGGAAGCCGCCGGCGTCGACAGGATGCCGCCCTTGCCGACCAGCACGCGCCCGAAACCGTTCGCCGCCGCCATCTTGATCGCGGTCTGGATCGTCTCGCGGTTGAAGTAGCGGCCGTCGCCGCCGATCACCAGCGTCTCGCCGCAATAGCCCGCCACCGAGTCGAAGATCGACTGGATGAAATTCTCGACATAGTTCTTCTGCTGGAAGACCGGCACTTTCTTGCGAAGGCCGGAGGTCCCTGGCTTCTGGTCTGTGTAAGGTGTTGTTTCTATTATCTTGATCATCCCTTACTCCTTCGATGCCAAAGCGCGGAAGAGCTCGGCGTATTCCGCCGCGCTTGCATCCCATGAAACGTCGGTCTTCATCGCCTGCCGCTGCAGGGCAGACCATGCCTTCCTCTTGCGAAAAACCGTCATCAGCCGGTGTAGCCCTTCGACCATGGCGTCGCCGGAGCCCGGCGCAAACTGGAAACCGGTCGCGACTCCCGCAGCCAGCGCCGCGTGGTTGGCGTCGATTATGGTGTCAGCAAGGCCGCCGGTGCGCGCCACAGCCGGAATGCACCCATATCTGAGGCCGTAGAGCTGCGTCAGCCCGCATGGTTCGAAGCGCGACGGAATCAGGATCGCATCGGCGCCGCCCTGCAGCAGATGCGCCAGCGCCTCGTCATAGCCGGTCACCACACCGACGCGCCCTGCATGACGTGACGCAGCTGCAATGAACGCGCCTTCCAGCGCGGCATCTCCGGAACCGAGGATCGCCAGCTTCGCGCCAAGGCCCACGATGCGCCCGACCTCGGCGGCAAGAATGTCCATGCCCTTCTGCCAGGTCAGGCGTGAGATCACGCAGATGATCGGCGAGGCATCGTCCTCGAGTTGAAAACGCTCGCGGATCGCCCGCCGGTTTGCAGCCCGCCGCGCAAGGGTCTTGGCGGAATAGCTGGCCACGAGATGCGGGTCCGTCTCCGGGTCCCACTCCTTCGTATCGATGCCGTTGAGGATACCGTAGAGGTCGCCCCCGCGCCCGTTGATCAGCCCCTCCAGCCCCATGCCGAACTCCGGCGTGCGGATTTCCTGCACGTAGGTGGGGCTTACGGAGGTAATCGCGCTCGCCGCCTGAAGGCCGGCTTTCAGGTAGCCGACACCGCCGAAATACTCGACGCCGTCGATGCTCATCGCCTGCGCCGGCAGGCCGAGCTGCGAAAAGATCGAGGCGGGATAGCGGCCCTGGAAGGCAAGGTTGTGCACCGTCATCACCGACGGCGGAGCGGAGCGCTGGTCGTAGCGCAGGTAGGCCGGCGTCATCGCCGCCTGCCAGTCATGGGCCTGGACGAGGTCTGCCTTCCAGTCGCCCGCTGCACCGAGCGCCACATCCGCCGCCGCGCGCGAGAAGGCTGCGAAGCGGCGCCAGTTGTCGGCCCAGTCATTGCCCGTGCCATCGCCATAGGCGCCGCCGGGCCGATCGAACAGGTGCGGCGCATCGAACAAGAGCAGGTCATGTCCCTCCAGCTGCGCCGCGATGATGCTCGCCTGCCCGCCGAACAGATTGTCGTAGCGATGGACGACGCTCGCGTCGGCGGGAAGTCTGCGCTTCACCGCCGGATAGCACGGCAGCATGGTGCGGACGGCGATGCCGTGCGACCCCAGCGCGCGTGGCAACGCGCCCGAAACGTCTGCCAGTCCCCCCGTCTTGATGAAGGGGAACATTTCGGACGCAACCGAAAGAACCTGCATCTGGTCAGTTACCCAGCCTGTCGATCATCGCCTGTGTGATGAGGCGAACCCCGCCTTCTGATACGCGAAACCGCTTCCTGTCCAGTTCCTCGTCAAATCCGACCGAAAGTCCTTCCGGAACGCGCACGCCGCGGTCGAGCACGACCTTCCGGAGCGTCGCATTGCGGCCGATGATGCAGCCTGGGAGCACCACCGCGTCCTCCAGCGACGAGAACGAGTTCACGCGCACGCCGGTGAACAGCAGGCTGCGCTTCAGCGCGGCGCCCGAGACGATGCAATCGCCGGCGATCAGCGACGACACGGCCGTGCCGCGGCGCCCGTCCTCGTCATGGACGAACTTTGCTGGCGGCTTCACCTCGGCGTAGGACCAGATCGGCCAGTCACGGTCGTAGATGTCGAGCTCGGGCGTCACATCCGTGAGGTCGATGTTCGCTGCCCAATAGGCGTCGATGGTGCCGACGTCCCGCCAGTAGGCCTCCGCCTCGAGGCTTGAGCGCACGCAGGAATGCGTGAAGCGATGTGCCACCGCCTTACCGTTCTTGACGATGTAGGGAATGATGTCCTTGCCGAAGTCGCGGCTTGAATGCGGGTCGTGTGCATCGCGGCGCAGCTGGTCCATCAGGAATGATGTACGGAACACGTAGATGCCCATAGACGCCAGCGCAATGTCCGGATTGTCCGGCATGCCGGGCGGATCAGCCGGCTTTTCCACGAACTGGAGGATGCGGCCTTCCTCATCAACATGCATCACGCCGAAGCCGGTCGCGTCCATGCGCGGCACCTCGAGGCAGCCAATGGTGACGTCCGCGTTCGAGTCGACGTGCTGGCGCAGCATCAGCTCGTAGTCCATCTTGTAGATGTGGTCGCCGGCGAGGATGACCATGTATTCGGGGCCGTAGCCCTCGATGATGTCGATGTTCTGGTAGACGGCATCCGCCGTCCCTTCGTACCACTGCGTCTCCGAGACGCGCTGGCTGGCTGGCAGGATGTCGAAGCTCTCGTTTCGCTCGACCCGAAAGAAGTTCCAGCCGCGCTGGAGGTGACGTATCAGCGAATGCGCCTTGTACTGGGTGGCGACGCCGATGCGGCGAATGCCCGAGTTCAGGGCGTTGGAGAGGGCAAAGTCGATGATGCGCGTCTTGCCGCCGAAATAGACCGCGGGCTTGGCTCGCGTGTCCGTCAGTTCGTGGAGCCGGCTCCCGCGCCCGCCCGCAAGCACGTATGCCATGGCGTCGCGCGCCAGTGGCTGAGGCCTCTTCTCCATCAGTGTTCCTCCCTCAGGCAGTCAGCCCGTGTATTCCAGTATAAGCGTCGCGAGCGGCGGCAGTGAGATTTCCGCCTTCCCTCCGGTTGCCACGACCTTCCCACCATTTCCTTTGCCACTGCCCCCATAGATTTCTGCATCTGTATTGATGGCTTCGCGCCATGTCCCGTCTCGGGGCATGGGCACGACGTAACCGTCGCGCGGTACCGGCGTGAAATTGCTGATGACGACGACGCTGGGCGCGTCCGGTGCCTTGCGTTCCCAGGCAAACACCGAATGCTGGTCATCGTCTGCGATCAGCCACTCAAATCCCTCCCCTTCGCAGTCGCGCGCATGCAAGGCCGGAAGTTCGCGATACACTCGGTTGAGATCCTGTATGAGGCGCCGAATTCCGTCGTGCGCCGGATTTTCGAGCAGGTGCCAGTCGAGCCCGCGTTCCTCGCTCCACTCGCGAAGCTGGGCGAACTCCTGGCCCATGAACAACAGCTTCTTTCCGGGGTAGCCCCACATGAAAGCGTAGTAGGTGCGCAGGTTGGCAAACCGCTGCCACTCGTCGCCGGACATCTTGTTGATCAGCGACCGCTTGCCGTGCACCACCTCGTCATGGCTGAGCGGCAGCACGAAGTTCTCTGAAAATGCGTAGAGCAGGCCGAAGGTGATGTCGCGGTGGTGGAACTTCCGGTGGACGGCCTCGTGGCTCATGTAACGCAGAGTGTCGTTCATGAACCCCATGTTCCACTTGAAGCCGAAGCCGAGCCCGCCTTCGTGAACGGGATGCGAAACCTTGGGCCACGACGTGGATTCCTCGGCGATCGTCATGATGCCGGGATGGGCGCGGTAGACCTCGGAATTCATCTTGCGCAGGAACGCCACCGCGTCGAGGTTCTCGCGCCCGCCCTGCTCGTTGGGGATCCACTCGCCTGCCTTGCGCGAGTAGTCGAGGTAGAGCATCGAGGCCACCGCATCGACCCGCAATCCGTCGACGTGGTACTTCTCCGCCCAATAGAGGGCGTTGTTGACGAGGTAGGCCAGCACTTCCTTGCGGCCGAAATTGTAGATCGCCGTGTGCCAGTCGGGGTGGAAGCCCTTTCGCGGATCGGCATGCTCATAGAGCGCGGTGCCGTCGAACATCGCCAGCCCATGCGCATCCATCGGAAAGTGCGCCGGCACCCAGTCGATGATGACGCCGAGCCCGGCCCGATGTGCGCCATCGACAAACCTTGCAAAGGCTTCCGGTTCGCCAAAGCGCGCCGACGGCGCAAACAGGCCCGTCGTCTGGTAGCCCCATGAAGGGTCGTAAGGATGCTCGCTGATCGGCAGGAACTCGATGTGGGTGAACCCCATGCTGACCGCATACGGGATAAGCTGGTCCGCCAGCTCATCCCACGTCAGGAAGGAGCCATCTTCAGGCTTTCGCCAGGACCCCGCATGTACCTCGTAGATCGAGATCGGCTGGCGGCGCGGATCGGCGGATTGCCAGAACTCACGATGCGCCTGGTCGCCCCAGTCATGGCTAGGCGGTGCATCGACGATTGACCCGGTTGCCGGACGCAGTTCGGCGCGGAAAGCGAATGGATCGGCCTTGAGCGGCAGCACCTCGCCGCCGGCGCCGAGGATCTCGTATTTGTATATGCAACCGACCGAGACGTCGGGAATGAAAATCTCCCAAATGCCCGTGTCGATGCGCTTGCGCATCGGGTGGCGGCGGCCATCCCAGTCATTGAAGTTACCGACAACAGAGACCCGTTTCGCATTGGGGGCCCAGACGGCAAAATGGACGCCGTCGGCGCCCTCGTGGTGCATGGGGTGCGCGCCCAGCTTGTCGAACAGCCGGAGATGCGAGCCTTCGCCGATGTAGTAGTCGTCCATCGGCCCGAGAACCGGACCGAATGAGTAGGGATCAGTGATCCACCACTCGCCGCCCGCATTGCGCGCACGGTAGCGCAGAACCTGGCGCTTGCTGATCGTCAGCGGGCCCTCAAAAAAGCCGGTCTCGTGGCGGCACTCAAGGTCACCGCATTCCTTGCCGTCCAGCGTATAGGCAGTGACTTCCTCGGCATGCGGAATGAAGCAGCGGGCAACCAGCTTCCTGCCAACCGTCTGTGGTCCCAGCAATGCAAACGGGTCGTCGTGCGTCCCGGCCAGGATGGCCTCGACTTCTGCCTGGGACGCCTTGAACGACTGTCTGCCCGTTGGGTTCATGCTGGTACGCGCCAGATCTCGCTTGCATACTGCCGGATGGTTCGGTCTGAGGAGAACCAGCCCACCCGCGCAGTGTTGTGAATTGCCATCGACTGCCAACGCGCAGGGGTACGCCAAAGTTCATCGACTTGACGCTGTGCAGCAGAATAAGAATCGAAGTCGGCGGCCAGCATGAAGGTGTCGTAGTTGTAGAGACCGGCGATCAGGTCGCGGTAGCGGTGCGGATCGTCCGGCGAAAACACGCCGGTGGCGATCGCCTCCAACGCCTGCTTGAGTTCCGACGACGCCTCGATGACCTCGCGCGGGTTGTAGCCGTGCGTCTTGCGATGCGCGACTTCCTGCGCGGTCAGGCCGAAGATGACGATGTTTTCTTCGCCGACGCACTCGCGGATTTCGACGTTCGCGCCGTCGAGCGTGCCGATCGTCAGCGCACCGTTGAGCGCGAACTTCATGTTGCCGGTGCCGGACGCCTCGAGGCCCGCGGTCGAAATCTGCTCCGACAGGTCGGCCGCCGGGATCATCACCTCCGCCGTCGAAACGTTGTAGTTCGGCACGAACACGACCTTCAGCAGCCCGCGCACCGATGGATCGCTGTTGATCACGCGGGCAACGTCGTTCGCGAGCTTAATGATGAGCTTGGCGTTGTGATAGCTCGGCGCCGCCTTGCCGCCGAAGAATTTTACGCGCGGCATCCAGTCCCGCTCGGGATGCGAGCGGATCTGGTCATAGAGCGACACCGCCTCCACGATGTTGAGGAGCTGGCGCTTGTATTCGTGGATGCGCTTGATCTGCACGTCGAACATGGCTGATGGGTCGATCTTCAAGCCCATCCGCTCGCCGATCACCTTGACCAGCTGCTCCTTGTTCGCGCGCTTCACTGCAGCGAATTTTTCCTGGAAGACGCTGTCGTCGGCAAAGCGGTCGAGTTCCTCCAACGCGTCGATGTCGTCGAGGAAGCGGTCGCCGATCGCCTCGCGGATCAGCCCCGTCAGGCGGGGGTTGCACTGGAACAGCCAGCGCCGCGGCGTGATGCCGTTGGTCTTGTTGTTGATCCGGTGCGGATAGAGCTTGTGCAGGTCGGCGAACACCGTCTCCTTCATCAGGTCGGTGTGCAGGGCGGACACGCCATTGATCGAGAAGGCGCCGACAAAGGCGAGATTGCCCATGCGCACGCGCCGCTCGCCGCCCTCATGGATGAGCGAAATCGCGCGGATCTGATCGTCGTTGAAGCGACCCGACGAGCGCACTTCCAGCAGCACCTCTGCGTTGATCGCGTAGATGATCTGCATGTGGCGCGGCAAAAGCCGCTCGAACAGCGGCACAGGCCAGCTTTCCAGCGCTTCCGGCAGCAAGGTGTGGTTGGTGTAGGCAAAGGTCTTCTTGGTGATGGCCCACGCCTTGTCGAAGTCGAAGCCGTGGACGTCCATCAAAAGCCGCATCAGCTCGGCCACTGCGATCGCCGGATGCGTATCGTTGAGGTGGATCGCCGCCTTGTCCGGTAGCGAGGTGAGGTCCGGATATTTCGACAGGTGCCGGCGGACGATGTCCTGAATGGAGGCAGCCGAGAAGAAATATTCCTGGCGCAGGCGCAGCTCCTGGCCTGCCGGGTGGCTGTCCGCTGGATAGAGAACGCGGGTCAGCGCCTCGGCCTTGTTGCTCTCGCGCAGCGCGCCGATATGGTCGCCCGCGTTGAAGGCATCGAGCAGGATCGGGTCGACCGGCATCGCCGTCCACAGTCGCAGCGTGTTCACGCGCTTGCCGCGCCAGCCGGCGATCGGCGTATCAAACGGAACGGCGAGGAAGCGTTCCGTCGGCTTCCAGACGTGCCGCTCCAGCCGGCCGTCGGGCGCGGTCACTGAGGTGACGCTGCCACCGAAGCCGATCTCATAGGCACCCTCGCGCCGCTCGAACTCCCACGGGTTGCCGTGGTCGAGCCAGGTTTCCGGCAGTTCAACCTGATAACCGTCGTGGATCTCTTGGCGAAACAGGCCGTGGACATAGCGGATACCGTAGCCGTGCGCCGGAATGTCGAGGCTCGCCATCGATTCCATGAAGCAGGCGGCAAGACGCCCGAGGCCGCCATTGCCGAGCGCGGCGTCCGGCTCCAGCGCTGAGATCAGATCGATGTCGACGTCGTGATAGGCCAGAGCCTCGCGCATGTCCTCCATCACGCCGAGGTTCGAGAAGGCGTCGCGCATGAGGCGGCCGATCAGGAACTCCATGGACAGGTAGTAGACACGCTTGTTGCCCTGGTCGTACGCCCGCCTTGTCGACTCGATCCAGCGGTCGACGAGGCGGTCACGCACCACCTTGATCGCGGCGGAAAGCCAGTCATAGCGGGTCGCTACCGATGGCTCCTTGCCCACCCGGTACTTGAGACACTTGATCAGTTCGTCGGCCAGCTGGCGGACGCCATCCTGACGGGGGGCAGCCACGGCTGCGGGAGAAGAAGTCTTGTCCAACGCTCATGTCCTCTGAGCAACGCGACCGAATTTTCGGTGCGAGTATTTGTTCCGACTTCCTCCCTCTACAGGGATGCTAGCGGATTGAACGGCCGCATTCAAACCTTTAAGCAGCAACATTATTGGAGAACAGGATGATCCTCTGCTGCGGCGAAGCCCTGATCGACATGCTGCCTCGCAGGACCGTCGAGGGCGAGGAAGCCTACGCGCCCTATGTCGGCGGCGCGGTCTTCAACACGGCCATTGCACTGGGCCGACTGGGCGTCCCGACCGGGTTCTTCTCCGGCCTTTCGACCGACCTTTTCGGCCAGAAGCTCTCCCGCGCGCTTGAGGAAAGCAGCGTCGACCTGTCGCTCGTACGCTACTCGTCGCGGCCGACCACGCTTGCCTTCGTCCACCTTAACAACGGCAACGCCAGCTACACCTTCTTCGACGAGAACTCGGCCGGTCGCATGCTCGAAGAGAGCGACCTTCCGGAACTCCCGGACAGCATCGACGCGCTGCACTTCTCCTGCATCAGCCTCATCCCCGAGCCATGCGGATCGACCTACGAAACCCTCATGCGTCGCGAGCATTCGCGCCGCGTGACGATGCTCGATCCCAATATCCGCAGCGCCTTCATCGCGGACCGCGAAAGCCACCTCGCGCGCCTGCGCCGCATGATTGCGATGGCCGACATAGTAAAACTGTCGGACGAAGACCTTGCTTGGTTCGGCGAGGTCGGGACGCATGACGACATCGCCGAGCGCTGGCTTGCCAGCGGCCCAAAGCTGTTCGTCGTCACGCGGGGCAGCGAAGGCGCGGTCGGCTATACCCGCGAAGCGAAGGCGGAACTCCCGGCGGTCCCGGTCACCGTTGCCGACACCGTTGGCGCCGGCGACACCTTCAATGCCGGCATTCTCGCCGCGCTGCGTGACGATGGTCTGCTCGCCAAGGAAGCACTGGCAAAGCTGTCGCGCGCTCAGCTTGAAAAGGTAATGGCTTTCGCGATCAGGATTTCGGCGATCACCGTCTCGCGTCCCGGGGCCAACCCGCCCCGGCGACACGAGATCGCCTGATCAGGCGATCTTGCCCTCGGCCACGAACCAGCGGTTCGCAAAATCTTCGTCGCCCGGCGTCAGCCCCGGTCCGTAGCGGTACGGCCTGCCGTCGAGCTCACGCGTGATGCCGCCTGCCGCGCGCAGGATCGCGTCGCCCGCGGCCGTGTCCCACTGCATGGTGCGGCCCATGCGCGGATAAAGATCCGCCTGGCCGCTCGCAAGCAGGCAAAATTTCAGCGACGAGCCCACCGTCACCCGGTGCGCCGGTTCATGCCGGGCAATGAATTCATCCGTCTCGGGCGTGTTGTGCGAGCGGCTGGCAACGATGGTCAGCGGCGAGTGTCCTTCCCGGACACGAATCGCGCGACGTTCCTTCGGCTGGTGGTGCTCGTCGGTCGGGATCTCCCATGCCTCGCCCGCCCCGCCCGAATAGAGCAGGTTCCGCGCCGGGGCGTAGATCACGCCTGCAACCGGATTGCCATCGCGCACAAGGCCGATGTTGACGGTGAAATCATCGCCGCCGCGCACGAACTCCCGTGTGCCGTCGAGCGGATCGACCAGGAAAAACGCGTTGCCGACATTGTGCGGCTCCTTGCCGGCCGCGGCCTCTTCTTCCGCAACGACCGGAATGTGCGGGTATCGCCCGCGCAGGCCGTCGAGGATGATCCGCTCCGCATCGCGATCCGCCACAGTCACCGGCGAGCAGTCGGCCTTGATCTCGGCGGAAAAGCCCTCGCGGACGACCTCCATGATGCGACGGCCCGCATCCAGCGCGAGCTGCTCGCAAAGGCTCAGAATCTCGGCGTCTTCGGCATGATCCAGCATACCTTCGGCGATACTATCCCGCGTGAGCCTCAGCAATAGCCGTTCCCGACGAGCCAGCTTTCCAGCACGGCGACAGTCTCTTCCGGTGCCCTGCCGGTCGTCTCCAGTCGCAGTTCCGGTCGCTCCGGCGCCTCATAGGGCGAATCGATGCCGGTAAAATTCTTAAGCTCCCCAGCCCGCGCCTTGCGGTACAGCCCCTTCGGATCGCGCTTGGCGCATTCCTCGAGCGGCGTGTCGACGAAGATCTCGACGAACTCGCCCTCCGGCAGCAGCCCTCGCACCGCATCGCGCTCGGCCCGGAACGGCGAGATGAACGAGACCAGCACGATCAGCCCTGCATCGGCCATCAGCTTGGCGACCTCGCCGACACGGCGGATGTTTTCCACCCGATCAGCCTCGGTGAAGCCGAGGTCGCGGTTCAGCCCGTGGCGCACATTGTCCCCGTCGAGCAAATAGGTGTGCTTGCCGCTGGCGTGCAGCTTCTTCTCGAGCAGGTTGGCGATTGTCGACTTGCCAGAGCCCGAGAGGCCGGTGAACCAGATCACCGCCGGCTTCTGATGCTTGTGCGCGGCCCGCGCCGCCTTGTCGACATCAAGCGCCTGCCAGTGGATGTTCTCAGCCCGCCGCAGCGGGTGCAGGATCATGCCGGCGGCGACGGTGGCATTGCTGATCCGGTCGATCAGCACGAACGCTCCCGTCGCGCGGTTGTCGATGAAGTTATCGAAGGCAATCGGCGCCTGCAGCGACAGGTTGCAGACACCGACCTCGTTGATCTCCAGCGTCTTCGTCGCTTCCTGCGCGAAGTCATCGATGTTGATGCGGTGCTTGAGCTCGGTCACCGTCGCCGAGACTTGGTCGGTCTCCGTGCGCAGGATGTACTGCCTGCCCGGCACCATCTCCTGTTCTCCGAACCAGACGATACTCGCTGCCAGCTGATCCGCCACATGCGGCCGCGCGTCCGGCGCACTCAGGATGTTGCCGCGCGAGGCCTCGATCTCATCCTCGAGGACGAGCGTCACCGCCTGCCCTTCCTGCGCCTGCTCAAGATCGCCACCGGGAGCGATGATGCGCTTCACGCGCGAGGTCTTGCCGGACTTGGCAACGACGATCTCCGCGCCGCGCTCGATGGTTCCCGATGCGATGGTTCCCGCAAAGCCGCGGAAGTCGAGATTGGGCCGGTTCACATACTGGATCGGAAAGCGGAACGGCTTGACCGTTCCGTCCTCGTCCACCTCGACATTTTCGAGGTGCTCGACCATCGTCGGCCCCTCATACCAGCTGGTGTTCTCCGAGCGGCTGGCGATGTTCTCGCCATAGCGCGCTGAGACCGGGATCGGCATCACGGAGACGAAGTTCAGCCTGGCGACGGCCTTCTGGTAGCTGCGCGCTATCTCTTCGAACACCTCCTGGTCGTGGTTGACGAGGTCAATCTTGTTCACCGCCAGGAGGATGTGGCGAATGCCGAGCAGCGAGGCGATATAGGAATGCCGCTTGGTTTGCGGCAGCACGCCCCTGCGCGCGTCGACCAGCACGATCGCGAGATCGGCGACCGAGGCGCCGGTCGCCATGTTGCGGGTGTACTGCACGTGCCCGGGCGTGTCGGCGACGATGAACTTGCGCTTCGGCGTCGCAAAGAATCGATAGGCGACATCGATGGTGATGCCCTGCTCGCGCTCGGCCTCCAGGCCGTCGACCAGCAGCGCGAAGTCGAACTCTTCGCCCGTTGTGCCATGGTGCGCCGACTCCCGCCTGAGCGCCGCGAGCTGATCCTCGAAGATCAGCCGCGTGTCGTAGAGCAGGCGCCCGATCAGGGTCGACTTGCCGTCATCGACCGAGCCGCAGGTGAGGAAGCGCAGCATCGACTTGCGCTCCTGCTCCGCCAGATAGCTGCGGATGTCGGACGAAACGGTCCGCGCCGTCGAAATGTCATGCAGCATGGTCAGAAGTACCCCTCCCGCTTCTTCTTTTCCATCGAACCGGCCTCGTCGCGGTCGATGAGCCGTCCCTGTCGTTCGGAGGTACGCGTGTTGAGCATTTCGGCGACGACCGCATCGAGCGTGTCGGCCTCGGATTCGACGGCGCCGGTCAGCGGGTAGCAGCCAAGCGTGCGGAAGCGCACCTTGCGCATCTCGATCTTTTCGCCCGGCCGCAGCTTGAGGCGCTCGTCATCGACCATGACGAGCATGCCGTCGCGCTCGATCACCGGGCGTTCCTTCGCAAGGTAGAGCGGCACGATCGGGATGTTTTCCTGCAGGATGTACTGCCAGATATCGAGCTCGGTCCAGTTGGACAGCGGAAAGACGCGGATCGATTCGCCGCGATTGATGCGGGTGTTGTAGATCCTCCACATCTCCGGACGCTGGTTCTTCGGATCCCAGCCGTGATGGCTGTCGCGGAACGAGAAGATGCGCTCCTTGGCCCGGCTCTTTTCCTCGTCGCGGCGCGCGCCCCCGAAGGCCGCATCGAAGCCGTGAAGGTCGAGCGCCTGGCGCAGCGCCTGCGTCTTCATGATGTGTGTGTGAACCGCCGAGCCCGAATCGATCGGGTTAATGCCTTGCGCCACGCCCTCCTGGTTGATGTGAACGATCAGGTCGATCCCGAGCCGCTTCGCCGTCGCGTCGCGAAATTCGATCATCTCCCGGAACTTCCAGGTGGTGTCGACATGCAGGAACGGAAAGGGAGTCTTGGCGGGGTAGAATGCCTTCATCGCCAGATGCAGCAGCACCGAGGAATCCTTGCCGATCGAGTAGAGCATGACCGGTTTTTCGAAGCTTGCTGCGACTTCGCGGAAAATGTGAATGGCCTCTGCCTCGAGCCTGTCGAGGTGAGAAAGTCTGGCTAGCATCCGGGGACCTGCGAATGTTCGGGCATTTCAGTGGGAGGCAGTGGCGCACGCGCCATTACTTCAGCGTCTGAAGCATATGTCCCACTTCTACTGGCCCCTCGCGAGGCTTCAGCACCTAATTTTGCCGGTCAGATGGGAGCGGTTTTACAAAAGCTTCTTGCCGCGCAGAAAATGGGGGCACGGCGCCTCTGCCCATGTTTTTCAGCCGGCGTGGAACCCGTGAAGAATGCAAACTTCCATCTTTACGAACTACCGCTCACGCGATAGGAACGCGGCATCTCGTTGGGGCGTAGCCAAGCGGTAAGGCAGCGGTTTTTGGTACCGCCATTCCCTGGTTCGAATCCAGGCGCCCCAGCCACTTCTCCCGAAAGTTCCGGACGTGTTCGCGACTGCCTTGCTATGCGGTCGCTTTTGCTTCTCGCGCAGCAATCGCGGCGGCCGCTTCCTGCCGCGCCTTATTGGCGAGCAGGAAGTGGCAATAGAAGGCAAAGCCGGAGGCGAACCACATGTAGCTCTCGCCGATGGCAAGCCGGTTGTTCGAATTGCTGACGAGCGTCACCGCAAAGAACACCATTGTCGCGATGTAGGCCTGCGCTGCCGCGACATCGATGATCCGTGCGTGCGCGGCGCGATAGACGGTCACCAGCGACCAGCCAAACAACAGCGCGTAGAAGGCGAGACCGGTCCAGCCATAACGGACGGCAATCTCAAGATAGCCGTTGTGGATTAGGTTGTACGGCGCCGCATAGGGCTGCTGCCACCAGAGCGTCAGCCAGCTGACACCCGGTCCGAAGACCGGGTACTCCCCCCACAGGTGCAGTGCATCGTACCACAGGATGAGCCGTTCCTTTTCGCTCATCGGCGTGGTGGGATCGTTGATCAGCACGTCCAGCGCCTGCAGACCCGGCCGGCCGTGCAGAAGCTCACTGATTAGCAGCGAAGTCGTTTCGATGGTACCGCCGGCAACACGCGCCACGGTGTCGTAGTTGAGGATGACACCGACGACGGCAACGATCGCAGTTGCCATCGCCAGCGATTTTCCATGGTGGCCGCCAGCGGCCATTAGGGTCAGCAGAAGCACCGGCRGGGCGACGATCATCGCCAGCCACACGCCCTTCGACCACAGGCCGTAGATCGCCAGGCCCGAAAAGACAAAGACGATGGCGCTGAAGACTACCAGGCCGAACTTGAGAGGTCTGGCCAGGTCTCGCCGTCGCAGGACGTGAAGAGCGTAGGGCACTACGCACAGGCAGATGAGTCCCGCCGCCACGGAGGCATGGATCGGATTGTGCTGCAGCAGTGCATCAGCGCGGACATCGGCCCCCGTATGGTCGATTCCTAATGACAGCGCGAGAAGGCTGATCACCATGAACGCCGTCGCCAGGATGAACGGCCTCCGCACGAAAAGCGACATTGCGTAGCCAAGCGTCGGATAAAGCGCCGGCAGAAGATAAATGCCCTCCGCGGAACCGATACCCCTTTCAGGTTCGACAGCCAGGCTCACGCCGAAGCGGGCGAGGACATAGATGCCCCAGAGGAGGCAAACGTGCCCCATCCAGCCGATCTCGGGGAACCTGCGGTAGTTCCAGATGTCCGTGCAATAGTACCGCCACAGCGCCGCAAGGATCAGCGCGGCACCAGCAAAGCGGTAAGCATCCGACTCGGCCCAGACGGCAGAGACGAGCACGAGGACAAGGAAGCCTGCAAGGATCTGCTTCCACGAAACCGGGTCTTCTGCATCCACCAGGGCACGTTGCGGCCGCTGAATGACATGCGACAAGCGTCGGACATAATCCGACGTCCTTGCGCGCGCGGCTCCCAACCGACGGTACCACGGGTATTTTGCCTTCGCGTAGCCGCCGCCGCTGATGTCCGACTTCTTTCGCTCTTCGGTGAAGGCCAGGACGTTCGAACGGACCGAATAGACCTCGGCGCCATGGTGCCAGAAGCGTTCGAGCGCGACATCCCACGGCAGGACCATCTTCGACAGCCTGTCGAGCAGCTTCTGCGCGCCCTCACGGGTGACGAGATAGGCGGCAGCCGACCCCTGCGGCCCGTGAATGGTGCGGCCGACCTTGTCACCCTTCTTCGTCGAGCAGAGTTCGATCAGCAGCTTCGCGCGATGGTTGACGAGCTTCACGACACCGAACTGCGGCAGCTCGTCAATAATCGCGCGAATGCGCGCCTCACTGTCTTCCGTAAATGCCACATCGTCCTCGAGGATCATCCCGTAGGGCACGCCGTCATCGAGAAAAGTGCGCAGCGCCTTGAGGTGGCTGAGGTAGCAGCCATATTCCCCCGGTAGCATGTCGCGGCCATTGATTCGTTCAAAGGTAGCGACATCCGCCTGCTCGCGCGCCGCATGCGCCGCGTCGCGACCATCCACCGCATCGATCCGCGTAAGCGCGATGCCGGGCTCAAAGGCCGCAGCGGAGCGGGCGACCTCTTCCCAACGCTTGGGATTCTTCGCGAGATTGATGACGTAGGCGCGCAGTTGAACACGCCCGCTCATGGGGGATTCGTCCACCGCTCCGGGCTCAATCAAGGCAGCGGATTTCGTCGGCTGGGAAGATGGGCTCAGTTTAAGATTCATGCGCGGTTTCCAGATCGTCCCTGCGCCGCCCAGCTGTCAATTCGGTTAACCATGCAATCCGTCTACGTCATCTGATTCTGTGCCGATAGCACAGACGTCATAATCATCGCCATTTTATGGTGCACACGGCGCCATGCCTGTTTGGAAAATCTGCCTTTTCCGGTAGGGAAACAGTTATTGATCCGCTGCGGGAGCCATCAGACACGACGAGTGGCGGCGGAATGTCACTGGGTGCGCCCGGCCTTCGCTCGTGCGCAACCCACAGCGAAGAACGGAAGAACATGCAGTTCATCGATCTCGGCGCTCAGCGGGAGCGCATCAGCGACAAGCTTAATGCGGCGATCCAGGCGGTCGTTGCCGACGGGCGCTATATCCTCGGGCCTCAGGTGGCCGAGTTCGAAAAGTCTCTCGCGCAGTATGTCGGCGTGAAGCATGTGATTGCCTGCGCCAACGGCACCGACGCGCTCATGCTGCCGCTGATGGCCCACAACATTGGCCCGGGCGACGCGGTTTTCTGCCCGTCCTTCACCTTCGCGGCCACCGCCGAGGTCGTGGCATTGCGCCAGGCGGAGCCGGTGTTCGTCGACATCGACTCCGACACCTACAACATCGATGTCAACAACCTCGAAGCGGCGATCGAGATGGTCGTGTCCGAGGGTCGGCTGAAGCCGCGCGCCATCATCCCGGTCGACCTTTTTGGCCTGCCTGCAGACCACAACGCCATCCGGAAGATCGCCGAGAAGTACAACCTCGTCATCATCGAGGATGCCGCGCAGGGCATCGGCGGCAAACTCGGCAACGAAATGTGCGGCAGCTTCGGCCACGTCGCTTCAACCAGCTTCTATCCGGCGAAGCCGCTTGGCTGCTACGGCGACGGCGGCGCCATGTTCACCAATGACGACGAACTCGCCGAGACGCTCCGCTCGCTTGCCTTCCACGGCAAGGGCGAGTCCCAGTACGACAACGTCCGCATCGGCGTGAACTCGCGCCTCGACACCATTCAGGCCGCGATCCTGATTGAGAAGCTTGCCATCCTCGAGGACGAGATGGAGAAGCGCCAGGTCGTCGCCCGCCGCTACAACGACGGCCTGCGTTCGGTCGTGAAGGTACCGGAGATTTCCTCTGGCAGCCGCTCGGCCTGGGCACAGTACGCGATCGAGACCGACCGCCGCGACGAGCTCAAGGCGCATCTCGGCAAGGAAGGCATCCCGTCGGTCATCTACTACGTCAAGCCCCTGCACCAGCAGGCGGCCTACAGCCACTATCAGTCGTCGCCGCTCGGCATGAAGGTTTCGGAAGAGGTTCCGGCCCGCATTCTTTGCCTGCCGATGCACCCGTACCTCTCGACCGAGGATCAGGACCGCATCATCAAGACGATCGTCGACTTCCTGAGCTGATCAGCTCAGAAAACAGCTCAAACAAAAAGGCCGGTCTCGCGACCGGCCTCAGACCGCTGACAAACCCGCCGATTTTTTGGCGGGTTTTTCGTTTGGCGGGATGACAGAGCGCAGGGGCGCTGCCGGTGCCTGACGAAGTGAAGATAATGAAGGGGCGAGAGGGCCTCATGCCCCCGCCAGGC
>NZ_VLJG01000037.1:0-27916 GCF_007829415.1 Aminobacter sp. J44
TGGATTTAAGGAGGCTGTTGCTGCCAGCACGATTTGATCCGACTGGCAGTTATCGCGATCCAACGAGAGTTAGTACCCGTGCACTAGCTTTTCGCGTCCTAGCCCATGCGGAACTCGAGGCCTACTTCGAAGATCGGGTGCTGGAGGTCTCACTTGCGGCACTTCGAGCTTGGGAAAACGCACGAAAGGTATCCGAGGTCACCCTGCACCTGATAGGCTTTGCCGGTCGCACCTTAGAACTCCCGCCTGATAGCTTATCCAGTGCAGATGTAAGAAAAGCAAAGGAGTGGGCATCGAAAACAACCATTGAGGATCGCCTTTCGAGGTGCGTGTCTGACTTTCAGAGGCGAGTGCGGATTGAGAACCACGGTGTGAAGGAAGCCAATCTACTACAGATGTTGATACCGATCGGCTTCGAAATATCCAAATGCGATGCGGTTTTCTTGGGGAGCATGAACGCGTTTGGTGAAGCGAGGGGGCTGGTTGCCCACACAAGTGGCCGCGCGCATGTTCGCAAGGGTGTAGACCCGAAGGATGAGTACGATAAGCTGCGAGCTATCATCTCCAGCATTGTCCCAATAGATGATGAACTTACGAGACTGCTAAACATGGCGACTGGCTCGTAGGTGTAGCGCCCGACTGAGATTTACGCACGGGGCTGTTAGACGCGCACAGAGGCTCCGGCGGCAAAAGTCGCGCAGGTCAAATCCTCCGCCTCAGTCCGCCGCAATCTCTGCTCTCACCCACAGGCAAACGTTCCTATCACTCGATATGTGACACCCTGGACGGCCGCTTTGCCAACTCCGCCGGCCAGAAGCGGTCAGTCAGGAAGCCACCCCGCACTTGTCATTCCGAGTTAATAGGTCGCCCGGATCGGGAAGTGGGAAGCCATACGATTCGAGCGCAAAAGAGGCGCCCCAAGCGCAGTGTCTAGGCGCAATATCTACGCACCGTCCGCATGTGAAGCTAGCCCCTGTGCCCCTCGTCCGCCTGTTCAATTCGTGGTTGCTCTTGTGGGACTCGAACCCGCAACCGCGTGGTCATCAAATTGTCATTTGTCGTTTCGTGACCGTTTGTAGTCGGTTTTGGGGGTGGTTTTCTTCAAATTCGGACGCGAATCGCAAGCTAGGTGTCAACGGGAGGTGAATTGAAGCGGTGACCTTGCCCTGCTAGAAGCGCATCGCATCAGCGCAGCGACGGTGTGCCTCTGACGACAATTCGTGTCGGTCAGTGCGTTCATAAAGCCTTGAAATTTTTACGGATGTGAGTCCCATCCCCACCAACCACTGTTGGTATTTCGCCTCAAAATTTGTTGGTATCGAGGCGCGTTTTGTACCAACAAATCGCCTGGATGTAGGCGGGTTTCTGCTGAAAACGGCGGACAGCCGTGGACGCAATTTTGTTGGTATTTCAGGGGCTTAACCGGGGATAAGTCCTTGATTTCAAAAGGAAATTGGTGGGCCCGGAGGGACTCGAACCCCCAACCAAGCGGTTATGAGCCGCCGGCTCTAACCATTGAGCTACAGGCCCCACGTCGCTGAACTAGTTGGTTTTTCGCCGAGGCACAAGGTGTTCGCCGCAATCCCCACATAATGAGTGAGTATCGCCCTGAGTTCAGGCACTCTTTCGGAGATCGACATGAACCGCAGATATTTGCCTCTCCTCCTCGCCGCCGCACTCTCGGTTCCCTCCCTCGCCGCGGCGCAGGAGCCGCCACGGCCTCCGCACCAGCCGCGCATCCATGTCGCTGGCGAAGGTGAGGCATCGGTCGCACCGGACATGGCGATCGTCAGCCTGAGCGTCATGCGCGAGGCTGAAACCGCGCGCGAAGCGCTCGACCAAAATAACACGGCCATCGCTGAAGTGATCGCAGCCCTGAAAGAAGCCGGGATCGAGGCGCGTGATTTGCAGACCGCCGGCCTGCAGATCAACCCGCGCTACGTCTTCCCGCAGGACAATTCCGGCGAGCCGCCGCGGATCCAGGGCTACCAGGTGTCGAACACCCTCACCGTCCGCATCCGCGACATTTCCAAGGTCGGCGAGATCATCGACAAGTCGGTCTCGCTCGGCGTCAACCAGGGCGGAAGCATCAGCTTCACCAACAGCGATTCGTCAGCGACTGTGACCGAGGCGCGCAAGCGCGCGGTGAAGGATGCGGTCAGCCGCGCGACGACGCTGGCGGAAGCTGCCGGCGTGAAACTCGGGTCGATCGTCGAGATCAGTGAGCACTCGATGATGCCGCAGCCGATGCCGATCAGCGCGCGTGCATTCAAGATGGAAGCTGCCGCTGCCGATGCGGTGCCGGTGGAGGCCGGGGAGAACACTTACCGCGTACAGGTGAGCGTCACATTCGAGATCGCGCAGTAGCTAAAAGCGATTCGGGATCAACAGGCTGAGGCGGGATTCTGAATCAGTTTGTCCGGTAGTTGCATCACATTCTCCGAAGCGAAAAAGCCCGGCATCGCTGCCGGGCTTTTTGCTGGAGGATGGTGTCCCTAGCCTAACGGAGGGTCGAGCAGCCGTTAACGTTCGCGAAGGCGATCGTGTGGAAACGACGGCCGTGGCGGCGTCCCTCGACCTCGATCACACGGCGGTTCTCACGGACGACGGCAACGTCGCGAAGGCCCATGCGGCTCGCCTTGCGGACCGCCTCGCGCGGCGAGCAGTGGCCGCGGACGTGGTGGCGCGGCGGATGGTGACGGTCGGGACCGCGGAAGTCGCGGCGGTCGCGGTCGTTAAAGTGGAAACCCACTCCGCCATTGCCGAAGCCGAGGTAGAAACCGCCGGTCTGCGCCTGCGCAGCGGACGGAATGGACGCGATGGCTCCGAGGCCGATCAGGGCGGAAAGAACTGCGATCTTGGCGAATTTCATCATCAACATTCTCCTGTCGGGCTCAGTTTGTCCTGATTAGATGCCCGCATGATGGTCGAGCGAGGCTGAACGATCTCGGAACTCGTCGTTCATGTGAGGTTCATAATGATGAAAGAGGCACCAACAGGGCCCTAAAGAGGCTAGAGTGTGCGTGCCCAGAACTGCATCGGCTTCGACGACTCGTCGCTTTCCCCGATGTCCTTCCACGAGAACTCGCAGATGAGTCCCTCGACCTTCTGGTAGCCGCGCTTTGCCCAGAAGGCATCGAGCGGCTGGTAGTTGGCGGGTCGCAGCGGATGGTCAGCCGGCCGGATGACGGCGCAGAACACGCACTTCGAGAAGCCTTGGTCGCGGGCTGCCTGTTCGCGCTCCTCGAAGAAGCGCACCCCGATCCCCTGCCCGCGATAGCCCTTCTGCAGCACCGATTCGCCGAAATAGAAATACTCGCGCGTGTCGAGGCCGCGATCGGCGAACGGCTTGCCGAATTCCTCATGATGATCGGTCAGCGGCGAAGCCGTCGCCGCTCCGATGAGACGCGAGCCGTCCAGCGCACCTATCACCACCGCGCCCGGCGACTTCATGAAGGTCGACAGGTACTGACGCTCGTAGTCTATGTCGCCCTCGTAGAGGTAGGGGAAATCGCGAAAGACCTCGATCCGCAGCCGGGCGAGGTCGTCGAAGGCGGCTTCCGCCTCCGACCGGGTAAGCCGCCGAACGTCAGCCATCTCAGTCCTTCGAAACCTGTGCGATCCAGTCTTCGAGATTGTAGTAGGTCGTCACGCGCGAGATAAGGCCGTTGTCGATATCAAAGAAGATACCGGCCGGCAGGACGTACTTCTGGCCCTTGGCTTCCGGCAGGCCCTCGGCGGTCTCGAGATAGGTGCCGTGGACGGTGAATTCCGCAGCCGCGCGTCCGCCACCCTGAGCGACCATGATGACGACGTCGGTCAGCTCCTCGCGGTAGTGCCGCTTCATCATGCCGTTGAACCAGCGGAACTTGTCCTTGCCGATCTCGCGGCCGCCCTGGTTGATGTCGTGCGCGACGTCTTCCGTCAGGCATGCCAGCATGCCCTCGCTGTCGCCCGCATTGAAGGCGGCGATGTAGCGCTCGATCAGGGCAAGGGTGTTGGCTTCAGTCATGAGGAATTCCCCTTCTCAGTATGATTCGCGGGGAACCATAGCGGCCGGGGAATTTATGCCAAGGGGCAAGCGGCCCCTACGGCTCCTCGTCCAGCATGTGCGCGAAGTAGTCCTCGGGCTCGGAAAGGTCGTCCTCGCTGGCGGTGACGCAGCCCTTGACCGAGATGCCGGCAACATGAACCGTCTCGCGGCTGCCGGACACGAGATGATGCCACCAGTAGAGCGGCTCACCATTGGCAACGAGGCGATAGGCGCAGGTCTTTGGCAGCCAAGTGATCGTGCGCACCTTTTCCGGCGTCAGGCCAACGCAGTCGGGAACCTTCGACAGACGATTGGGATAGTCGCGGCAGCTGCAGGTTTCGTCGTCAAATAGTCGGCAGCCGACGGTAGTCCAGTAGATGTCGCCGGTGTCCTCGTCCTCGAGCTTCGACAGGCAGCATTTGCCACAGCCGTCGCACAGCAGCTCCCACTCCTGCGGGCTCAGTTCCTCGAGCGTCTTTTCCATCCAGAACGGCTGCTGTGTCATGGCTACCGTTTGAGCGCTTGCGGCGGGGGCGTCAAGGGCAAGACGGCCTCCGCCACGAATTTGCCGCGGCTTTGCCCCGCCCCTGCCCAAGATGCCGCCGGGAAGGAACCTTCGGGGGGCGATAGAAGTTGCCGTGCGTTGGGACGACCGGACAGGAGACTACCAAGATGCACACCCGATCCAGTTTTCTAGCAGGCACGGCGCTGGCGCTCGTGATGCTTGCCGGGCAGGCAACCGCTGCACAGCCCGGATTTGCCGAGCCGGTCGCGGCACCAAATGATCATGGCAACCTGATGATCCTGGCGCAGGCTGAGGAAGGCCTGAGCGAAGAGGAACTGCTGCGTCGCCGCGCCGAGGAAGAAGCGGAGCGCGCCCGCCAGGGCGGAGGCCAAGAGCAGCCGGCAGAAGAGGAACAGCAGCAGGAAGCGCCTGCCGAGCAGCCTGCCCCTGCCGAAGAGCCGGCGGCACCGGCCGAGGAAGCTCCAGCTCCTGCTGAGGAAGCACCTGCACCGGAAGAGCAGACTCCTCCTGCTCCTGAAGAAGCGCCGGCTCCTGCTGAGCAAGCCCCTGCGCCTGAGCCTCAGGCTGAGGAGCCACCTGCAGCAGAGGAACCTCCGGCAGAGGCGCCGGCCGCCGAGGAGTCACCTGCAGAGGCTCCAGCCGCGCCTGAAGAGGCAACCCCACCATCCGATGAANGCAAGCCCCTGCGCCTGAGCCTCAGGCTGAGGAGCCTCCAGCCGCTGACGAACCCGCACCACCGGCTGAAGAACCCGCCGAACAACCGGCTGAGGAACAATCCGCGCCTGAAGAGGCAACCCCACCATCCGATGAAGCCCCGACACCAACGCCTGCTCCTGAAGCAGCACCTCAGGATGCCGCTCCTGAGCCTGAGACGCCGGCCGAGGAAACCCCGGAAGCAGCGCCTGCGCCAACTCCCGCGCCCGATGCCCCTACACCTCCGACAGGAGAAGCGCCGACGCCTGCTCCCTCGCCGGATGCTGCCCCTGCAGATGAGGCTCCTGCTGAAGAACAGCCCGCCGCCCCTGCGGAACAGCCGGCTGAAGGCGCGCCGCCCGCTCCTGCACAGGAAGCACCCGCCGCTCCGCAGGAAGGCGCTGCTCCTCCGGCCGAAGGTCAGCCTCCGGTTACGGAAGGCGCCAGCGAACCGATTGGCGACCAGGCTCCGCTACTCGACAGCGCCAAGGAAGCCCCTGCTCCCGCGCAAGAGGGTGGCCAGCCAGCTCCGGATGCCGTCCAGCAGCCAGCACAGGCTCCGGCAGCCCCTGCCGGACCACCGCCGACAACGGATGTCGAGGCGCAGCAGCTTGAGCAGCCGGTCGAGTTCCGCTCGCTGCGCGAAGAGCAAGGTCAGCGCATCGACAATTTCGAGGGCCGCCGCGAGCGCTGGGAGGGCGCCGAACCAGTCCGCGAGTTTGGCGACCGCACGGTGATCCAGTTCAACAACCAGATCATCGTCCGCAGCGACGATCGCGACCGCATCGGACGCGACGCGCAGGAAGTCTACTACGAGGAGCTGCCGCGCGGCCGCTACCGCGAGACCGTCGTGCGCCCGAATGGGGTGCAGGTCGTGACGGTATATGACCGCTACGGCGACGTGGTGGAGCGCTCACGCTTCACCTCAGACGGGCGCGAATATGTGCTTGTCTATTCCGACGGTGGGCGCCGTGACCGTGACGATCGCCGCCGTAGCTGGCGCGATCCGGGCCAGGATCTTCCGCCGCTGCGCCTGACCATTCCCGCTAATGAGTATATCCTCGACGCTGGCGGGGTCCAGGACGAGGATGTCTACTACGAGTTCCTTGAGCAGCCGCCGGTCGAGCCGGTCCGGCGCCTCTACTCGGTTGACGAGGTCCGTTACTCGGCCCGTGTCCGAGACAGCGTCCGCCGCGTCGAGCTCGATACGATCAACTTCGAGTTCGGCTCTGCCACCATCACGGATGACGCGATCCCGAGGCTCGAGGGCGTGGCGAATGCCATGAACAAGCTGCTCGAGAAGAACCCCGGCGAGGTGTTCCTGATTGAGGGTCACACTGACGCTGTCGGCTCAAATGAGGCGAACCTGGCCCTCTCCGACCGCCGGGCTGAGTCCATCGCGACCGCCCTGACCAACGTGTTCGGCATCCCGCCCGAAAATCTGGTCACGCAGGGCTACGGCGAGACCTACCTCAAGGTGAAGACGGAGGAGCCGGAGCGCGAGAACCGCCGTGTTGCGATCCGCCGCATCACCCCGCTGGTCGCTCCGGTCGCAAACGCACAATAATCTCCCCGGAGAAGGTACCCGGCTGGTCCCACCAGCCGGGTTTTCCATGTCTCTTAGAACGCGCGCAGCACCTTCGTCTCGCTACGCTCGAACACCTCGTCTGGCACGAAGAAGTCCGCCGCCAGCTGTTCGGCGCCGGGGGCGTAGGCCGAGAAATCGCTGACGCCTTCTCCCTTCAGCACCTCCTCGTCGATGAAGAAGTTGCCGGTCGTCTCACGCGCGGGACGGTTGACGATCGCATAGGCGGCATCCGCCATGATCTGCGGCGACCTGCTCATCGAGGCAACTGCTTCTCCACCAAGGAGGTTGCGCACGGCCGCAGTGTCGATTGCGGTCAGCGGCCACAGCGAATTCACAGCGATCCCCTCACTCGCGAACTCAGCGCTCATGCCGAGCGTGCACATCGACATGCCGTATTTCGCCATCGTGTAAGCGACGTGGTTCCTGAACCACTTGGCCTTCATGTCGAGCGGCGGCGCCAGATTCAAAATATGAGGATTGGCCGCCAAGCGCAGGTGCGGAATGCACGTTTTCGAGACGAGGAAAGTGCCGCGCGTATTGATCTGGTGCATCAGATCGAAGCGCTTCATGTCGGTGGCGAGCGTCGGCGTCAGATTAATTGCGCTGGCATTGTTGATGCAGATGTCGATGCCGCCGAACACTTCGACCGTCTTCGCGACCGCCTCGCCGACCTGGGCTTCATCGCGGATATCACAGACCACTGGCAGCGCCTTGCCGCCCGCCTTCTCGATCTCTTCGGCGGCAGTGTAGATCGTCCCCGGCAACTTAGGGTGCGGCTCGGCGGTCTTCGCTGCGATGGTAACGTTTGCGCCGTCGCGCGCGGCGCGCAGGGCGACAGCCAGGCCGATCCCCCGCGAGCCTCCCGAGATGAAAAGCGTCTTCCCCTTGAGCGACATTTATGGCCCTCCCCGTGATCGCGATGGTCAACGTGGAAACCTAGCATGCGTTCGCGCGTCGCGCGGCTGGTTTGTCAGTAGCGGATTTCGGCCCGTTCCGACCTCGTTGAAATCCCGCTCGTCGACACGGTCGCGCTCCTTGAGGAGGCAACGACCCTGTCGTCGCTGATCCGCGCGGTTGCAACGACGCCATAGGCCGCACAGCCTGTGAGCAATCCTGCGATCAGGAGGATCGAAAGACGCTGCATCGCCCTAGCCGAAGATCCGGTCTCCCTGTTCATCGATGACCTGCTGCGCCTTGCGGATGGTGACGTCGATCGCGTCCTGCCTAGACGCAAACCGGTCGGCACGAATGAAGCGGTGCTCCCTGAGTTCGCCGTTGATCTCCTTCGAGATCACGCCGCAGGTCTGGTACTGGCCCCCTTCAAGGTAGGGAGTGGGAAGTATCCTGTAGCCCTTATGCTCGACAGGCTCGCCGGCTTCCTCTTGCTTGGCCGCGCCGCCACCGCCAAACAGCTTCTTCCAGAACGACATCTTCGTCTCCCATCTCTGTCTGGCTTCATCTATGCCGCAGCGGCACTGGAAAGGAAACCGGTCAGCTTGCGAGATGCAGCACGACCTCGCGCCGGTGCGGACGGTCGCGGTGCTCGAACAGATAGATGCCCTGCCAGGTTCCCAATGCAAGCCTGCCACCCATCACAGGGACCGACAGCGAGACCGCGTTGAGCGCCGCCTTGATGTGGGCCGGCATGTCATCCGGCCCTTCGGTGGTGTGCACCATCCAGCGCATCGACGGGTCGTTCGACGGCGGCACCAGCCTCCGGAAGAACTCGTTGAGGTCGCGCTGGACATCCGGATCTGCATTTTCCTGGATGATCAGCGAGCACGAGGTATGGCGCACGAAGACGGTGAACAGGCCGGTTTGGATCCCCGCGTTCCTGACGAAGGCGGATGCCTGGTCGGTGAACTCGTAGAGCCCTTGCCCGTGGGTTGAAATCGTCAGAACCGTCTGCTGCGCCATGCCTGCCTCAAGCGTTTGCCTCGCGCTCCAGCACCTTCTGAACGGCCGGGCGCTGCTTCATCCGTTCGCGGTGCTCCATTACCCGCGGAATGAGCGAGGTGTCGACATTATCACCTTCAATCCACTGCGCGACCGTGAAGAGATAGGAATCGGCGACGGTGTACTGGTCTCCCATCACCCATGGTCCACGGAACATGTTGTCCTCGACCATCTTAAAGCAAGCGGTCACGACCTCCGGCATCTTTCGCTTCATCTCCGCCTGCGCGGCCTCGTCATCAGCCCAGCGGTAAGCGCGCCGTCCGTGCGCGTGCGCGACATGCAGAGTAGAGCAGAGATAGGAATTGAACGCCTGCAGCTCGGCAAAGGCGAAATAGTCGGCGACAGGCGCAAGTGCTGCGCCCGGGAATGACTGCGCGATATAGGCGAGGATCGCCGGGGTCTCGGTGAGGATGCCGCGCGGTGTGACCAGCGCCGGCACGCGCCCCTTCGGGTTTACGCGCAGATATTCCGGCGACTGCTGCTCGTTGGTCGCAAAATCGACCTGGCGCGCCTCGTAGTCAGCGCCTGCTTCCTCAAGCGCGATATGCGACGCGAGCGAACAACCGCCCCGTCCAAAATAAAGGGTCAACATCGGCAAATACCTCCCAATCCGAATGGCCGCAGGCTGGACCGGTTTGCACGCGAATGCAATTGCGGGAGACGCCGATACTGAAAGCCGTCAGACCGGACGCGCCTCGTCCGTGTACTGCTCAGCGAACTCGCCCGTCGGCGGTATGGGCTTGATGATGTCGATGAGGACGCCGTTGGGATCGCTGGTGATGAAGTGGCGCTGGCCGAATGCCTCGTCGCGTAGCGAAAGCAGGATCGGCAACCCCGCAGCCGACAGCCGCGCATGCTCGGCGTCGACATCCTCGACCTCGAAGTTGAGCAGAAGGCCACTCACCCTTCCCCTGCCCTCGGCGGGGATCGTCTTGTGGTCGCCAGCAAGAATGGCGAGGTTGATGGTCTCGTCCTCCGTCGAGGTCAGGTGGACGTACCACTCATTCTCGAAGGCGGGCCTGAACCGGAAGTGCTCGATGTAGAAGCGCGCGGTCCCGGCAACATCGCCGGTCATGATCACGGGGTAGAAGCTGGTCGCCTTCATGGCCTTCCCTTTCGCCTTCTATTCACATACATTCTGTATGTATTCTGACCGTTAACATACAGGCTGCATGCATGCAAGAAGCCGTTTCTGCACGTCGCTCCAATCGGGAGCGCACGGAGGCGACCCGCGCCGCGCTCATCGCGGCCGCGCGTAACCTCTTCATTGAGAAATCATATGCGGAGACAGGAACGCCGGAGATTGTGGCCGCTGCCGGGGTGACCCGTGGGGCGCTCTACCACCACTTCGCCGACAAGCAGGCACTGTTTAGGGCGGCGGAGATCGACGCGGCAACCGAAGCTCCTGCCTCGGTGCGCCAGGCTCTGCTCGACGGGGCGGACGCCTTCTTCCGGGCGATGGCAGTCAACGGACGCACGCGCCTCCTGCTGCTGGACGGGCCGGCAGTCCTCGGCCGGTCGCTCATGGACGAAATCGACGAGCGCTACGGCGGACGCACGCTCGTGGAAGGGCTGACGGCCGCAATGGAAGCGGGCGAACTGCAGCAGCTTCCTGTCCCTGCGCTCGCCGCGCAATTGTCAGCGATGTTCGACCGCGCAGCTCTCGCGATCGAAGCCGGTGCAAGCGTGGAAGATCACCGCAAGGTTTTCGCCGCGATCATTGACGCCCTCTCTACGCGCTAGCTTGTGCCTTCGCAGGCTCCGGCAGCGTGGTGTCGCCCTCGCCCAGCGCGCGCTGCATCATCACCGTGTCGATCCAGCGACCGAACTTGAAGCCAGTCGAGGCGAGCGTGCCGGTGTGATGGAAGCCGAGGCTGCGGTGCAGGTTGATCGAGCCATGGTTGGCGCTGTCGCCGATCACCGCTATCATCTGGCGCCAGGGTCCCCGCTCGCAGCGGCGGATCAGCTCGGTGAGCAGCGCCTTGCCAATGCCGCGCCCACCAAGTCCCGGCGCCACGTAGACCGAATCCTCGATCGAGTAGCGATAGGCAATGCGCGGGCGGAACATCCCTGCATAGGCATAGCCCTGCACCTTGCCATCGATCTCGGCGACAAGATACGGCAGTCCGGACGCGAGAACCGTTTCGCGGCGTTTGCACATTTCCTCGAGGCCCGGAGCAGCCTCCTCGAAGGACGCGGTGCCGTGGAGCACGTGGTGGGCGTAAATCTCCTGGACGACGGTCATGTCCTCGACGGTGCAGTCGCGGACAACGACATCCGCACGCTCCAACTTCTGGTTCATCTGCTGACGCTCATGGAATGGATCAAAGAGGCGATAGCCCGAGGCGGGCGAAGCAGAAGCCTACACCCTCTGCGCGCCCCGCAACAACATCCTGATCGGGACCGAAATCGGCCTGTACACCGTAACCTTCCGCACCGAGGCGCTTATAGACGTGGGTGACGAGGTTCGCCGCCTCGATCACCCAGACCTCTGGTATGCCGTAGGCAGCATAGACGCCGAGCTTTCGCCCGCGGTCATAAGCCAAGCTCGAGTCGGAAATCTCGACGGCCAGCAGGACATGGTGGCCACGCAGGTCACCGGCCAAGAAAAAACCCGGCGCTGAGGCCGGGTTTTGAAGTCTTAGCTGTCGAGGAAGCTGCGCAGCTTGCGGCTGCGGCTCGGGTGCTTCAGCTTGCGAAGCGCCTTCGCCTCGATCTGGCGGATACGCTCCCGCGTCACGGAGAACTGCTGGCCCACCTCCTCGAGGGTGTGGTCGGTGTTCATGCCGATGCCGAAGCGCATGCGCAGCACGCGCTCTTCGCGCGGCGTGAGCGATGCCAGCACGCGCGTGGTCGTCTCGCGCAGGTTCGCTTGGATCGCCGCATCGATTGGCAGCAGAGCGTTTTTGTCCTCGATGAAGTCACCGAGGTGTGAATCTTCCTCGTCGCCCACCGGGGTTTCGAGCGAGATCGGCTCCTTGGCGATCTTCAGGACCTTGCGAACCTTCTCGAGCGGCATCGCCAACTTTTCGGCCAGCTCTTCCGGAGTCGGCTCGCGGCCGATTTCGTGCAGCATCTGGCGCGAGGTACGGACGATCTTGTTGATCGTCTCGATCATGTGCACCGGGATGCGGATCGTGCGTGCCTGGTCGGCGATCGAGCGGGTGATCGCCTGACGGATCCACCACGTCGCGTAGGTCGAGAACTTGTACCCGCGACGGTACTCGAACTTGTCGACCGCCTTCATCAGGCCGATGTTGCCTTCCTGGATGAGGTCCAGGAACTGCAGGCCGCGGTTCGTGTACTTCTTGGCGATCGAGATCACGAGACGCAGGTTCGCCTCGACCATTTCCTTCTTGGCGATTGCGGCTTCGCGCTCGCCCTTCTGGACCTGGTTGACGATCTTGCGGAACTCGGCGATCGAAATGCCGGTTTCGGTGGCGAGGTTCTGGATCTTCGCGCGGATGTCGCGGATGGTGTCCTTCTCGTTCTGGTAGAATTCCTTCCAGCCGCGGCTGGAGAGGTTGGCAATCCGCTTGATCCAGTTCGGATCGAGCTCGCTGCCCTGGTACTCGCGCAGGAAGTCCTCACGGCGGACGCCGTAGCTTTCGGCTAGGCGCAGCAGCTTGCCCTCGTTCTGCACGAGACGCTTGTTGATATCGTAGAGCTGCTCGACCAGTGCCTCAATGCGGGCCTGGTTGAGCGACAGCGACTTCACGGCCGTGACCAGCTGGTCCTTGAGCTGCTTGTAGGAGCGCTCCTGGCTGGACGACAGGCTGCCGGCAGCGGCAAGGCGCTGCTCGACCTGCTGGTCCTGCAGCTTGCGCAGCTTCTTGTAGGTCGAAGCGATGACGTCGAGGGTTTCCATGACCTGCGGGCGAAGCTCAGCTTCCATCGCCGCAAGCGACAGGTTGGTCTCGTCCTCGTCTTCTTCCTCTTCCTCGACCCGGGTCTCGCCGCCGACATTGGTAATGTCGTCGTCTTCACCACGGCGACGACCGGGCTTGGCGTCTTCCTTCGGCTTGGCGTCTTCCTCGATGCGCTCGACGATCGGAGCCTGCTTGGCCTCGGGCCCGGCATAGGTGGCCTCGAGGTCAATGATCTCGCGCAGGAGAATCTTGCCCTCGTTGAGCTCATCGCGCCAGATGATGATGGCCTGGAAGGTCAGCGGGCTCTCGCACAGACCCGCGATCATCGTCTCGCGGCCGGCCTCGATGCGCTTCGCAATCGCGATTTCGCCCTCGCGCGACAGCAGCTCGACCGAGCCCATCTCGCGCAGGTACATGCGGACCGGATCGTCGGTACGGTCGGTCGGCTCTTTCTTGGTCGGCGCGGCCGCCAGCGCGGTGCCGGTCGATTCTGCCAGCTCGGTGGACTCGTCGTCGTCGTCGCTCTCAGCTTCCTCGCCAGCCTCGTCGTCCTCCACGACGTTGATGCCCATGTCGGAGAGCATCGCCATCGTGTCCTCGATCTGCTCCGACGTCACTTCCTCGGAAGGAAGCACGGCATTCAGCTCGTCCATCGTGACATAGCCGCGCTTCTTCGCGACCTTTATCATCTTCTTGACGGCGTCGTCGGAAAGGTCGAGCAGCGGGCCGTCCGGCGCGCCTTCGCGTTCGTTTTCGACCTCTTCCTTCTCTTTCGTCGCCATATTGTCTCTTCTCCAGAGGCTGAAGCTTCAATCGAGGCCTTCAGGGCCTCAGCGCATGTGGCAAATCATCTGAACTTCGCCGGTGAATCGCGATACCTGCTTCTGCCTTAATGCTCGATTAACCCTGTCACATTCGGCATATAGACATCGTCGCGGATCCGACCAGCCGCCGTTGCGTTCACATTTTACGGGCGCTGTTGATTTTTTCCCGGCTCACGGCAGATTTCCATTGATCCTGATTCCGCCAAACGTGCGGAAGGTCAAGCGTCAGAAACCTGATTCGCAGCAAAAAAGCGAATCAAATGCACGACGTGCAGCTTCGGGCAGTGCCACTGGGCCCGAACGTGATGCCTATGTAGGGTGTGTTCTTAATTCTGCAAGTGGCGCGAGTTTGCAACCTTAAATCGCTGCTATCCCCTGCCCGATTGAACGCCGAAGCCGTCAACCAGCGCCTCGAGCCGCTCCAGGTTGGCGATGTCGAGGCTGATCGTGTTGAGCACCTGCAGGAGATGCTGCGAGGTCTGCTCCTCCCCCTTCTCCACCGCATCGGCCAGCGCCTGCTGAACGCTGGCCCGCTGGCGTTTCAGCTCCCGCGCCTTGGTTTGCAATGCCGCTGCCTGGCTAAAAGCCTCGCGTGCATCCTCAATGGCCGCATCCTCTAGCGCCGGCCAGATCCGCGCCTTGCGGACGAGTGCCACCGCCCGCTCCCACGACGCTTCATGCCCTGCAGCCGCCAGAGCGGCGATCAGCGCCTTGCGCTCATGGTCGACGCCATTGGCGAGCGCATCGAGGACCGCCGAGTGCAGCTTGCGAAGCTCCGGATGCGGCAGATCCATGTCGGCGAACTCTTCGAAATGCTCGTCGATCAACTCCGGGTGATTGATCATCGAGACGATCATTGCCGTCTCGCGCAACGGCAAAGTGCCACCGCTCGCGCGAACAAGGGCCGAACGGGCAAGGCTCTCGCTCACTGCGATCCGTCCGGCCGCAATCTGCCCCTGCTTCCCGCCACGCCCGCCGCCGAAGCCACGCTCCCCACCGAAGCGGCTCTTCTGCGGGCCGCGGTCGCGCGGGCCGAAGAAGCTTTGCACCCGGTCGCGCATGTCCTGCTGGTAATGGCGGCGAACACTTTCGTCCTTGATCCGGCCGGTCAGTTCGCGCAGGTTCTTTTCAAGTTCGGCGCGGCGCTCCGGCGTGTCGAAAACGCCACCAGAGGTCTCACGCAGCCACAACAGCTCGGCCAGCGGCCGCGCCTCATTGAGCACGGAGCGGAATGCATCCGGCCCGCCACTGCGGACAAGATCGTCCGGATCCTGGCCCTCCGGCAGCAGCGCAAAGCGTACCGTCTTGCCCGGCTCGATCAGCGGCAGCGCAAGGTCTGCCGCGCGCCATGCCGCCTTGAGGCCGGCCTGGTCGCCGTCGAAGCAGAGGATCGGCTCGCCGGTCATCTTCCAGAGCAGCTCGAGTTGGTTTTCAGTGAGCGCCGTGCCAAGCGGGGCAACGACATGCTCAAACCCCGCCTGCGCCAGGGCAATCACATCCATGTAGCCTTCAACGGCAATGACGGTGCCGGACTTCACCTGCGCCTTGCGAGCCCGGGCGAAGTTGTAGAGCACATTGCCCTTGTGGAAGAGCTCGGTGTCGTTGGAGTTGAGGTACTTTGCCGGAACGTCATTCGACAACGCGCGGCCGCCAAAGGCGATAACCCTGCCCCGCGAATCCTCGATCGGGAACATGACGCGGTCGCGGAACCGGTCGTAGGAAACCGGAATGTCCGGGCCATGGACGACCAGCCCCACCGCCTCGATCTGCTCGCGCGCAACGCCTTTGGTGGCGAGGTATTCCTTCAGGGCGTTGCGGCTGTCCGGGGCATAGCCGAGGCGGAACGCCTGCTGGGTGGCGGAGGAAAGTCCGCGCTCGCGCAGGTAGGCCCTCGCCTTGGCTCCTTCAGCCGCATGCAGCTTTTCCTGGAAGAAGCGGGTCGCCAGCTCCATCACGTCGGTGAGGGTCGCGCGCTCACGCTCCCTGCGCTCGGCCTGCGCGTCGCGCGCCGGCATTGCCACGCCGGCCATTTCGGCGAGGCGCTCCACCGCTTCCGGGAACGCCATGCCGTCGAGCTCGGTCAGGAACTTGAAGTGGTCGCCGGTGACGCCGCAGCCGAAGCAATGGTAGCGGCCCTTGCGATCCTCGCAGTGGAAGGACGGCGACTTCTCGCCGTGAAACGGACAGCAGGCCCAGTAATCCCCGCGCTGGACGTTGGTCTTGCGCCTGTCCCACGTCACGCGGGTACCGACCACGGCCGAGATCGGAACACGATCGCGTATCTCGTCGAGGAAGGATTGCGGAAAGCGCATCGGTCAACCGAACTGACTATGGGAGTCCTATATAGGACGAAGGCGGCGGGGGAAGCGAACGACTTCTCATGGGATCACCAGAATTCACACCCATAAGCGACGCTAGGGGCACCCCTAAGAAAAACCGATATTCGTTTAACCGGCTAACAAGATATCCCTTGGAAAGTAAAAAGCTCTTGCTACCATGGCGGCCATGAATCAAACGGTGATCAACAGGCGAGGCGCGCGCGGCGCGCAGATTTTCGAATGAGCGGCTCGGTCGTTCTTATTCATCTGGCGGGGGCCGTCGCCCTTCTGCTCTGGGCGACGCGCACCGTCCGCACGGGCGTCGAGCGCGCCTATGGCGACATCTTGCGCCGCAAGCTGCGCGGAACGCTGAAGAATCCGATCGCAGCGGCCGCGGCTGGCGCGCTGCTTGCGATCGCCTTCCAAAGTTCCACTGCCGTGGCGCTGCTCGTCGGCTCGTTCGTCGGATCCGGGATCGTTGGCTCCGCCTCGGGCCTGATCGCCGTGCTTGGCGCCGACCTCGGCTCCGCATTCGTCGTCAAGCTGCTGTCCTTCGACCTGTCGCTGCTGGTCCCAATCACCATCTTCTTCGGCACCGCGATCTTCATGGCCACCGAGCGCGCCGCCTGGCGCCAGTTCGGCCGCATTCTGGTCGGCATCGGCCTGCTGCTCCTGTCGCTGCAGCTGATCGGCAGCGCCTCCGAGCCGCTGCGCCACAGCGACCTTTTGCCGATCATCATCAACTATCTCTCCGGCGACGTCGTCACGGCGTTCCTGATCGCAGCTGTGATGACCTGGCTTTTCCATTCGAGCGTCGCCTTCATCCTGCTGGTGGTGGCGCTGGCAACGCGCGGCATCATCCCGGCCGAACTCGGTGTCGTACTAGCGTTGGGCGCCAACCTGGGCGGCGGCCTGATCGCGGCGCTCCTGTCGCGCACCATGCCGGCGCCGAGCCGCGTCGTTCCGCTCGGCAACCTGATCGTCCGCGGCGTCGGAGCTGTAATCGCACTGATCGTGCTTTCGATCTTCAATCCGCCGCTCAGCTACCTCGGCGATACCGCCCCGCTGCAGATTATCCATGCTCACATCGCCTTCAACATCGCGCTGGTCATCCTTGCGATGCCGATCGCAGGCCTCGTCACGAGCATGCTCGAGAGCATGACATCCTCGGCCCAGTCGGCATCGGCACTCGAGGATCGCGAGGCGAGCGCGCTGGATCCGGACGCTCTCAACACGCCGTCCCGCGCCCTCGCCAACGTCACGCGCGCCGTGGTCGGCGTCTGCGAGACGGTCGAGGTGATGCTGAAGAACATCATGGAGCTCTACGAGGAGCCGAGCCGCGAAGGCATGGAAGAGCTCGCATCGCTTGACGACCGCGTCGACCGGAAGCACGCGGCAATCAAGCTCTACCTCGCCCGCATCCCGGCCGAGCAGATGGATGAGCAGGACGTGCAGCGCACGCATGAGCTGCTGGACGCCTGTGTCAAGCTCGAGCAGGTCGGCGACATCATTACCCGCAACATGCTGGTGCATGTCCGCAAGAAGCTCGAGCGCGGGCTCACTTTCACGCCGGAAGGCTGGCGCGAGCTGACCAACCTGCACGCAAGCGTGCTGAACAACGCGCGCCTTGCCTTCAACGTCGTGATTAGCCGCGACCCGGCGACGGCACAGGCGCTGGTTCGCGAGAAGGACCGCATGCGCGATCTCGAACGCGAGACGAGCCAGCGCCACTTCGAGCGCCTGCGTACCGGCACCAAGAAGAGCCTCGAGACGAGCTCGCTCCATCTCGACACGATCCGCGACCTCAAACAGATCAACTCGCTGCTCGCGTCGATGGCGTATCCGGTCCTCGAGGAGCACGGCCTGCTGCGCGGCTCGCGCCTGGCGCAGGCCGCGGAGTAAGTTAGTCGGCCTCGGTGAAGACGACATCCATCGGGATGTCGTACGGCTGCGGGTAGATCGTTGGGATCCGCTGCAGCGAATAGCCGATGCCGATGACAAGCGGCTTGTTGGGCAGTGACGCCAGCGTGCGGTCATAGAAGCCGCCGCCGTAGCCCAGCCGGTAGTTCTGCGCATCGAAGCCCACTACCGGTGAGATCACGACGTCGGGGATGACGCGCACATCGTCGACCGGGATCGGGATGTTCCATACGCCTTTTTCGAGCTTGTCGCCGGGCGTCCATGCGCGGAAGATCAGCGGCGTCGCCTTGGCCAAGACGACCGGCAGCGCCATGCGCCCGCCCTTGTCGATCACCCGCTGCGCCCAGCCGCGCAGGTCAGGCTCGCCGCGAAATGGCCAATAGATGGAGACGGTCTTGCCGGCATAGTCGCCGACGCGGCGGTCGATCTTCTCGCAGATCACCGCCGCATGGGCAGCACGGACATCGGCCGGAAGCTCCAGCCGCGCCGTGATCAACCGTTCGCGCTCTGCCTTGCGCCAGCGCCTGACATCGGCCTCTGCGATCGGGTCGCCCGCAGGCGCGCTCCCCTCGCCGCCAAGCTCGTGCATGAAGCAGGGTGGCGACGCGTAGGTGCCGCCGCCGGCCTTGTCCTGTTCATCGGTCATCGCACTCCTCCTTTCCCAAGACTAACCGTCATGGCCGAGGAGGTGCACCCCGAATGCGACGTCTTCGCAGCGAATACGTCGCACACGAGCGAAGTGACTAGCTCAGCATTTCCTTGATGAGGCCGCTTGCCTTGCCGAAGTCGAGCTGGCCAGTGTAGCGCTCCTTGAGGTAGGCCATCACCTTGCCCATGTCCTTCACGCTTGCCGCACCCGTCTCAGCCACTGCCTTTGCAATTGCATCGCGCGTCTGCGCCTCGTCCATCTGCTGCGGCAGGTATTCGCGGATGATAGCGATCTCGGCGCGCTCCTTAGCGGCGAGTTCCGCACGGCCACCCTCTTCATAAGCCTTGGCGGATTCCTCGCGCTGCTTCACCAGCTTGGTGAGAATCTGCAGGATCTCCTCGCTGGAGGCGGCGTCCTTGCCCGCGCCGCGATTGGCGATATCCCGGTCCTGGATCGCGGCGTTGATCATGCGCAGAGTCGACGTCCGTTCCTTGTCCTGCGCCTTCTGTGCTTCCCTCAGGGCCTTCGTGATCGTTTCGCGCATATCTTTTTCCTTCGTTCTTTTGGGGTCGGCTCTCACCGATGATTGACCGCGCCGATGGCTTCACCTATGGACCGGGCGAAACTATCTCAATGTTGCGCGACAGAGGCAGACGGCTCCCCGCCGCGCATACGCCTGCGCGATGCGTCCTGCAAGCAGGACCATTTCAAGCACGGCCTGCCACGAACGGAGAATGGCCATGACCGGTACGACCGCCCCGACCTTGCCCTGGCAGACGAAGAAGCCCACCGCCTTGCTGGTGCTGGCCGACGGAACGGTGATTGAAGGCACCGGCGTTGGCGCCACTGGGCATGTGGTGGCTGAAGTCTGCTTCAACACGGCCCTCACGGGCTACCAGGAAATTCTGACCGATCCGTCCTACACCGGACAGATCGTCACCTTCACCTTCCCGCATATCGGCAATGTCGGTACGAACGGCGAGGACATTGAAGACCTCACGCCGGCAGCACGCCACGGTGCGGTCGGCGCCATCTTCAAGGGCGACATCACCAACCCGTCGAACTACCGCAACAGCGAGGCGCTCGATGCCTGGCTGAAGCACCGCGGCATCATCGCCATGTGCAATATCGACACGCGCGCGCTGACGGCGCTGATCCGCGACAAGGGCGCGCCGAATGCGGTGATCGCCCACTCGCCGGACGGCGTCTTCGACGTCGAGGCGCTAAAGAAGGAAGCGCGCGAATGGTCCGGCCTCGTCGGCCTCGACCTTGCCAAGGATGTGACCTCCGGCCAGTCGTCGACCTGGACCGAGACCCCTTGGGTCTGGGACGAGGGTTATGACGAGCAGAAGGAGCCGTCGATGCACATCGTTGCCGTCGACTACGGCGTCAAGCGCAACATCCTGCGCCTGCTTGCCGGGCTCGGCGCCAAGGTGACGGTCGTTCCGGCCAGGACCTCGGCTGACGAAATCCTCGCCATGAACCCGGACGGCGTCTTCCTGTCGAACGGCCCCGGCGACCCGGCAGCGACCGGCGAATATGCCGTGCCTGTCGTGCAGGACCTGCTCAAGGCCGACCTGCCGATGTTCGGCATCTGCCTAGGCCACCAGATCCTCGCCCTCGCCGTCGGCGCCAAGACCGAGAAGATGCACCAGGGCCACCACGGCGCGAACCACCCGGTCAAGGACCACACCACCGGCAAGGTCGAGATCGTGTCGATGAACCACGGCTTCGCGGTCGACTCGAAGTCGCTGCCGGAAGGCGTTGTCGAGACTCACGTTTCGCTGTTCGACGGCTCCAACTGCGGCATCGCGCTGGCCGGCAAGCCGGTGTTCTCGGTGCAGCATCATCCGGAGGCTTCTCCGGGTCCGCAGGACTCGCACTACCTCTTCCGCCGCTTCGTCAACATGATCCGCGAACGCCGCGGCGAGCCGGCTCTGGCGGAGCGCTGATCAGCGCGCTGACCAGCACTCGTTGGGAATGAAAATGGCGGCTCTGAGCCGCCGTTTTTGTTGGGTTAGATTCTGAGTGGCGGATGGTCCAGGCACGCCCCCTTGTGCATCCCCACTTTCCGCATGATGCTCCCTGCACTGCCCATTCTGGAATGCGGCTTAGCGGATCGGTACCGGCATGGATCCTCGGCTCAAGGCCGAGGATGACGATGTGGGAAGGTTACTGAAAGTCGTCAGCGCCGGCATTGATGGCGCGCTGCCTTCGGCGGTTAAGCAGAACCATTCAGCTTCGTCATCCTCGGCCTTGAGCCGAGGATCCATGCCGGAACGCTGAAGCCCGGGCCGGCGATTGAGAACCCCGCGCGGCGGAAACGCCGGCATTACGTGAGGTGATCACGCTGTGAGCAGCGAAAAGCCCGCAACAAAAAGGCGGGTCGCGAGCCCGCCTTATTCATCCAAATGTCTCCGTCCCTCAGACCGGGTTGTTGAACGTATCGCAGTCCTCGAGCCGACCGTTGCGCAGGCCGTTGGCGAACCAGGTCATGCGCTGCTTGGACGTACCGTGGTTGAAGCTTTCCGGAACGACGTAGCCCTGGGTGCGCTTTTGCAGCGTGTCATCACCGATCTGGTTGGCGGCATTCAGCGCCTCCTCGATGTCGCCCTGCTCCAGCAGGCCCTTCTGCGCGGTGTAATGCGCCCAGATGCCAGCGAAGCAGTCAGCCTGCAGCTCGACACGGGTCGACATGCGATTGGCTTCCACCTGGCTCATGCTCTGCCGCTGGCGGTTGAATTCCGGCAGCAAGCCGATCAGGTTCTGGACGTGGTGGCCGACTTCATGCGCGATCACATAGGCCTGCGCGAAGTCGCCCGACGCCTTGAACTTCTGCGCCAGCTCGCGGAAGAAGCCGAGGTCGATGTACACCTTGCGATCGCCGGGGCAGTAGAACGGCCCCGAGGCCGACGAAGCATAGCCGCAGGCCGACTGGATCTGGTTGGTGAAGAGCACCAGCCGCGGCTCGCTGTATTCCTGCCCCTCGGCCTGGAAAATGCCGTTCCAGACATCCTCGGTCTCCGCGAGCACGACGGAAACGAACTGCGCCTCTTCGTCCGTCACTTGGCTGTTGCCCTGCTGCTCAAAGCCAATCTGCTGGCCACCGCCGATCCCGCCGCCCGCGAGGATCTGCAGCGGATCGATACCGCAGGCGCGGAGCGCGAAGAACAACACGACGAGGATAATGATGCCGGAGAGGCCACCGCCGCCAGCGCCACGGCCTATCGGCAACCGGATGGGCCCGCCTCCGCCAATACGGCCGCCCGGCATGCCGCCGCCGCGTCTGTCCTCGATATTGCTGCTTTGCCGACGGCCCTTCCAGAGCATGGTACAAGTCCTGTTGATGATCGTTCGACATTAGCCGAACGACTGCCACGTTCAAAGTGCGTTGGGTAAGGCCAGCCTGACGACGCTGGCAGGGCAATCTTAGCCTTTGGCGTCGCCACCGGCGCTACGGGCTCGTTCCTCGAACCGGTCGCTGCCTTTCCTGAGGTCGGACCCCTTTTCCTCCTCAACCTTGCGCTCTTCCTCGCGCGTGGCCCGGTGCAGGCCTTCAGCCGATTCCTTGCCGGTCTTGGTGGGTGCGTTTTCCTTGCCCATCGTGAACTCCCGTCGCTGCGAGGTTGATCTTCCTCGATAACGCTTGGCGGCATGCGACGTTCCCGCAGGCCAACCGATGCTTCTGCCAGCCGCTCCGGACCAGAAAAATCGTCGTTAATCAGGCATTAAGCATGGGCCGATAGCGTTCCGCGACAACCACCCGACTGGTCCTTGCTAAGCATGAACGCCCTCACCCCGCTGATCGAACTTGCACACCAGAAGAGCCTCGACCTCTTCTTCCGTGCTGGTCAGGGGTACCTTGCCGGATCGCCTCATCAGCACGGCCAGCAAGCAAGCGGTTGGGGACTGTCTCCTGTTGGCGTCCACTCGAAGGCCAGGGAGCGCATTGTCTGCGCCGTGCGCGAGATGCCGCCTTCAGCGCAGGTCTACGCGCGGCCTGGCTACTGAGCCGTTATGGCAGAAGCTTCCTGTGGAGGAATGCCTGCTGTGCGCAAACAGCTGGGCAAGCTGCATTTCCGGGGTTCCCACGCCCGGTTCCTTCCCCTATAAGGCCCGCCTAGCCTTACAGAACCAAAACTTGTTACGACCGGCCGAGGTCTCCCCTGGCGCAGCAGCGTTCTAAAAGGGGTATCCGCGACCGGTATTCGTGCAAGCCCAAAAAGACGGATGCTCCCATGCCGAAACGCACCGATATCAAATCGATCCTCATCATCGGCGCGGGCCCCATTGTCATCGGGCAGGCATGCGAGTTCGATTACTCCGGCACGCAGGCCTGCAAGGCGCTGAAGGCCGAGGGCTACCGCATCATTCTGGTCAACTCCAACCCGGCGACGATCATGACCGATCCGGAGCTGGCGGACGCGACCTATATCGAGCCGATCACCCCGGAAGTCGTCGCCAAGATCATCGCCAAGGAGCGCCCGGATGCGCTGCTCCCGACGATGGGCGGCCAGACCGCGCTCAACACCGCGCTGTCGCTTCGCCGCATGGGTGTGCTCGACCGCTACAATGTCGAGATGATCGGCGCCAACGCCGAGGCGATCGACAAGGCCGAGGACCGCGCACTGTTCCGCGAAGCTATGGCCCGCATCGGCCTCGAGACGCCGCGCTCGATGCTCGCCAACGCCACCGAGGTCAAGGAAGCCGACCGCCGGGAGCATGAAGCGCGCCGCGAGGCGCTGAAGGCCTCGAACCCGGCCGACCTCGACGCAGCGCTCGACGCGCTGGAGACCGAGTGGAACCTCGGCGAAGGCGACCGCAAGCAGCGCTACATTGCCCACGCCATGGGCGTGGCCGCACAGGCGCTCGACTTCGTCGGTCTGCCGGCGATCATCCGCCCGTCCTTCACCATGGGCGGCACCGGCGGCGGCATCGCCTACAACCGCCAGGAATTCTTCGACATCGTCCAGGCCGGCCTCGACGCCTCGCCGACCACCGAAGTCCTGATCGAGGAGTCGGTGCTGGGTTGGAAAGAGTATGAGATGGAAGTCGTCCGCGACAGGGCGGACAACTGCATCATCATCTGCTCGATCGAGAACCTCGACCCGATGGGCGTGCACACCGGCGACTCGATCACCGTCGCCCCTGCCCTGACGCTGACCGATAAGGAATACCAGCTGATGCGCAACGCCTCGATCGCGGTGCTGCGCGAGATCGGCGTTGAGACCGGCGGCTCGAACGTTCAGTTCGCGGTCAACCCGGCCGACGGTCGCCTGGTCGTGATCGAGATGAACCCGCGCGTGTCCCGTTCGTCGGCGCTCGCCTCCAAGGCGACCGGCTTCCCGATCGCCAAGGTCGCGGCGAAGCTCGCGGTCGGCTACACGCTCGACGAGCTGGAAAACGACATCACCGGCGGCGCGACCCCGGCGGCCTTCGAGCCGTCCATCGACTACGTCGTCACCAAGATCCCGCGCTTCGCGTTCGAAAAGTTCCCGGGCGCCGAGCCGACGCTGACCACCGCGATGAAGTCGGTCGGCGAGGTGATGGCGATCGGCCGCACCTTCCAGGAATCGCTGCAGAAGGCCCTGCGCGGACTCGAAACCGGCCTTACCGGCCTCGATGAGATCGAGATCCCCAGCCTTGGCCAGGGCGACGACAAGAACGCCATCCGCGCGGCCCTCGGCACCCCGACGCCGGACCGCCTGCGCATGGTCGCGCAGGCCATGCGCATGGGCACCTCGCTCGAGGACGTCCATGAGATGTGCAAGATCGACCCGTGGTTCCTCGAGCAGATCGACGGCATCATCCGCATGGAGGCCCGCATCCGCGAGCACGGCCTGCCGCAGGATGCCGAGAACCTGCGCATGCTGAAGGCGATGGGCTTCTCCGACGCTCGCCTGGCCTCGCTCGCCGGCAAGGATGCCGCCGAGGTCGCGGCACTCCGCAACAAGCTCGACGTCCACCCGGTCTTCAAGCGCATCGACACCTGCGCGGCCGAGTTCGCCTCGCCGACCGCCTACATGTACTCGTCCTACGAGGTCCCGTTCGCAGGGGCGCTCGCCGACGAGGCCAAGGTGTCGGACAAGAAGAAGGTCGTCATCCTCGGCGGCGGCCCGAACCGAATCGGCCAGGGCATCGAGTTCGACTACTGCTGCTGCCATGCGTGCTTCGCGCTGTCGGACGCCGGCTACGAGACCATCATGGTCAACTGCAACCCGGAGACGGTCTCGACCGACTACGACACCTCCGACCGCCTCTACTTCGAGCCGCTGACGGCCGAAGACGTGCTGGAGATCCTGCGCGTCGAGCAGCAGTCCGGCCAGCTGCATGGCGTCATCGTCCAGTTCGGCGGCCAGACGCCGCTGAAGCTCGCCGAGGCGCTCGAGGCTGCGGGCATCCCGATCCTCGGCACCGAGCCGGACATGATCGACCTCGCCGAGGACCGTGACCGGTTCCAGAAGCTGCTGCGCAAGCTCAACCTGAAGCAGCCGAAGAACGGCATCGCCTTCTCGGTCGAGCAGGCGCGCACGGTCGCCTCCGAACTCGGCTTCCCGCTGGTCGTTCGCCCGTCCTACGTGCTGGGCGGCCGCGCGATGCAGATCATCTTCCAGGAAAGCCAGCTGCAGTCCTACCTGCTCGACACCGTTCCGGGCCTCGTGCCCGAGGACATCAAGCAGAAGTATCCGAACGACAAGACCGGCCAGATCAACACGCTGCTCGGCAAGAACCCGCTGCTGTTCGACACCTACCTGTCGGAAGCGATCGAGATCGACGTCGACGCGCTCTGCGACGGCGAGAACGTCTACGTCTCGGGCATCATGGAGCACATCGAGGAAGCCGGCATCCACTCCGGCGACTCAGCCTGCTCGCTGCCTGTACGCTCGCTCTCGCCTGAGCTGGTGGCCGAGCTCGAGCGCCAGACGGCAGCCCTTGCCCGGGGCCTCCATGTCGGCGGCCTGATGAACGTCCAGTACGCGATCAAGAACGGCGAGATCTTCGTCCTCGAGGTCAACCCCCGTGCCTCGCGTACCGTCCCGTTCGTCGCCAAGACCGTCGGCCGCCCGATCGCCAAGATCGCGGCACGCATCATGGCTGGCGAGACGCTGGACGAGGCTTTCGGCCACTATGGCTCGAAGCCGGTCCTGTCGGAGCTGAAGCACATCGCGGTCAAGGAGGCCGTGTTCCCGTTCGCCCGCTTCCCGGGCGTCGACACGCTGCTTGGACCGGAGATGAAGTCGACCGGCGAGGTCATGGGCCTCGACGCGGACTTCGCGCTTGCCTTCGCCAAGAGCCAGCTCGGCGCCGGCGTCGACCTGCCGCGCTCAGGCACCGTGTTCGTCTCCGTCCGCGACGAGGACAAGGCGAAGGTGCTGCCATCGGTGAAGCGCCTCGCCGACCTCGGCTTCAAGGTGCTGGCAACCGGCGGCACGCAGCGCTTCCTCGCGGAGAACGGCGTCGCGGCCGAGAAGATCAACAAGGTGCTGGAAGGCCGTCCGCATATCGAGGACGCGATCCGCAACCGTCAGGTCCAGCTCGTCTTCAACACCACCGACAGCCAAAAGGCGGTGTCGGACTCCAAGTCGCTGCGCCGCGCGACCCTGATGCACAAGGTGCCCTACTACACGACGATGGCCGGTGCCGCCGCTGCCGCCGAAGCCATCGCGGCGCTGAAGGCCGGCTCGCTGGAAGTCCGCCCGCTCCAGGAATATTTCTGAACCTGAGCTTTTCGGACCGGACCGCCCCACGGCGCCCGGTCCAACGCCTGACACAATCGTCACGCCAACTCCCTGCCCTCACCGGCAGGGAGTTTTTTGTTTGGACATCATCGATTTCACGCCGCCAGAGATCGTCGCGCGGAACGCCGCGCAGGGTCTCGCATGGCGCGAGCGTTATGGCCGCGGCGGAACGGAAGTGGGCGTTGCCCGCGCAAAGGAACTCGTCGCGCGCCGCGATCTTTCGCCCGAAACCATCCGGCGGATGGTGAGCTACTTCGCCCGCCACGAAGTCGACAAGCGCGGGAAAAACTTCTTCAACGACGACAACCCCTCAGCCGGCCGCATCGCCTGGCTGCTCTGGGGCGGCGACGAAGGCCGGGAATGGGCGAAGGGGATCAAGGAGCGGATGGGGAGGAGTAGGTAATCGAGCGCGGAGCGTCAACTGCGATGTTGCAGTTAATGTTGACCGGTCAGTGCTACCCTGCAAAATATATTATGGTATTGGGGGGGGTGTCCATGAACAGTCGGCATCAAATTGCGGAATTGTTACTCGCAATAATTCCATTGGCACTTGGCTACTTCTCTGGGATTATATTTCTTAGTTCTTACCTAAGTAAGTTTGCCATATCGATCCACCAGATCCCCTTCGACATCCCGACTGTGCTCTCACACTCCTACAATGCTGCAGAGCCAGGCGTTATCGTCTTCTTCCTCATTATCTATTTGGTTGTTGCCACGGTCTGGGTGACAAGCTCCAAGAACGAGACGCTACCAGACGTCCTGCGAGCATTGCCTATTCAGATCGGCGCCCTCCTAGTTCTCCTGACGCTTCTGTTTATGGCGGCTTATCACTCGGCGAGATCGGCCGGAGAGCGAAGAGCAGAGGCAGTGATGAACGGACAGGCATCACTCGTTACGTTTCTTGCGCCTATAGACGACACGCGGTCTCACATCTCAGCGCGCTCCCGAGCGATGCTCCGAAAGTGCATCCAAGGTGATCGATTGCGGCACATCATCTCCACGTCCACCTGGGTTTTCGCCTATTGCGCAGCTACTTCGAGGGAAGGTCTAGTGATCTCTCAACACGTGGAGACCGCCAAATTCGCACCGCTGAAGGTTGTCGCACGATGAGGAACTTCCTATTTTGCGCCACACTTCCGGCGACCGCGGCATCGACTGATGCCACCTCACAAACCCACAATGATAAACCGGAAGACCCGATTGCTTATCTGGAGCACGTAAGCAGCATATATTACTCAACTCCACGGATAAGCTTCTGGATACTAGAAGATCACCCTGAGCTACCTTTGGGTTATACGCTAGGAGATGAGGAAACAGACCAAGTTGATTTCAATCACTGCCCCGGAGGGGAGATCGTGGAAAGGATAGAGCGCACGAGACTCACTCCGGCAGGCGATGGAGTGGACTGCCGCTCGGTGCCAAATCTTGAGTGGTCTGCCCCCTGAAAAGTGGTCCTCCCTGAAGTAGGCTATTGAGCCGTAGGAGGACGTTGGAATGCCCCAGAAGAAGCATAGACCTGAAGAGATCGTGGCGAAGCTGCGCCAGGTTGATGTTCTGTTGTCACAAGGCCGGTCAGTTGGCGAAGCGGTTCGTTCGATCGGCGTGACACAGTTCACGTATTACCGCTGGCGCAAGGAGTTCGGCGGCCTGAAGGGTGACCAGGTGAAGCGGCTGAAGGAGCTCGAGAAAGAGAACGACCGGCTGCGCAAGGCTGTGTCGGACCTGACGCTCGAGAAGCTGATCCTGAAAGAGGCCGCCTCGGGAAACTTCTGAGCCCCGCCCGTCGTCGGCGGTGCGTCGA
>NZ_VLJG01000038.1:0-27574 GCF_007829415.1 Aminobacter sp. J44
AGCGACGCAAGGAGACGGTGGAGCGCTCGTTTGCCGACGCCAAACAGCTGCACGGGCACCGTTATGCGCGCTTGCGCGGGCTGATGAAGGTGAGCTGGCAATGTCTGCTGGCCGCGGCCAGCCAGAACATGAAGAAGATCGCGCTGGCGCTCACCCGCCAGCCACGCCTGGCGGGGGCATGAGACCCTCTCGCCCCTTCATTATCTTCACTTCGTCAGGCGCCGGCAGCGCCCCTCCGCTCGGTCATCCCGCCCCAACGAAAAACCCGCCAAAAATCGGCGGGTTTGTCAGTGGTCTGAGCCGACAGTTTCCTGCCGGCTTTTCGTTTGCCCGCGGCCTAGTTGTCTGGGCCAGGGCCGCGGGAGAATGGGTGTCAGCCGCGGCTTACCAGGCGGTGACGACGGCGCCCTTGAAGGTCTCTTCCACGAACGACTTCACTTCGTCGGTGTGGTAGGCGGCGATCAGCTGCTTGACCCACTCCTTGTCCTTGTCCTCGGTGCGCACGGCGATCAGGTTGACGTACGGAGCCTTGGCGCCTTCGCGCAGCAGCGCGTCGGTGGCCGGGTTGAGGCCCGCCGGGATCGCGTAGTTCGAGTTGACGGCCGATGCGTCGGTGTCATCCAGCGAGCGCGGCAGCTGGGCAGCGTCGAGCTCGATGAAGTTGAGGTTCTTCGGGTTCTCGGTAATGTCGGCCGGGCCGACCGCGAGGCCCTTGTCCGGGTTGACCTTGATGATGCCCTGGTCGGCGAAGATGAACAGCGCGCGGCCGCCATTGGTCGGATCGTTCGGGATCGCGATGGTGGCGCCATCCGGCACTTCGTCGAAGGTCTTGTACTTCTTCGAGTAAACGCCCATCGGGAAGTTCACCGTCCAGGCGACGTTCTCGATCTTGTAGCCGCGGTCCTTGACCTGGTTGATGAGGTAGGGCTCGTGCTGGAACGAGTTGGCGTCGAGCTCGCCGTCATTGAGCGCCTGGTTCGGCACGACATAGTCGGAGAATTCGAGGATCTCGATCTCGAGGCCGTTGCGGGCGGCGACTTCCTTGACCTTTTCGAGGATCTGCGCGTGCGGTCCGGGCGTGACGCCGACCTTGATCGCCTCGGCCGAGGCGGTGCCGGTCAGAAGCGCAAGCGCGAGGCTTGCGGCGATGGTGATCTTGCTGAACATTTTTCTGCTCCCTGAAAATACGGTTGGGTTTCGGTTCGGTTGAATTTTTTCCGTCAGCGCGAGCGCTGGCGCTTGTCGAAGCGGCGGGCGAGCCCGTCGCCGATGGACTGGATGAGCTGGACGAGGACGATCAGCACCACCACCACCGCCAGCATCACGTCGGGCATGAAGCGCTGGTAGCCGTAGCGGATACCAAGGTCGCCAAGGCCGCCGCCGCCGACCGCGCCCACCATTGCCGAGTAGCCGATCAGGCTGACGACGGTGAGGGTAAGGGCGAGCGTGATGCCGGGGCGCGCTTCCGCAAGCAGCACCTTCCAGACGATCTGCATCGGCGTTGCGCCCATGGCGCGCGCGGTCTCGATGAGGCCCGGATCCACCTCGCGGATCGAGGCCTCGACGAGGCGGGCGACGAACGGGATCGTCGCGATCGTCAGCGGCACGATCGCCGCCGTGGTGCCGATCGAGGTGCCGGCCACCAGCCGCGTGAACGGGATGATGGCGACGACGAGGATGATGAAGGGCGTCGAGCGCGTCGCGTTGACGATGGCGCCGAGCACCTTGTTGGCGACGGGCGCCGCGAACAGCTCGCCCTTCTGGCTGGNCCGCCACCATCTGCAGGGTCTGGCCGGTGGCGCGAACGATGAGCCAGGCAATCTCAGGCGACATAGCCGAGCACCTCCGTGGTGAGGTTGAGGCCGCCGAGGATCGAGCGCACGCGCTCAAGCCGTGCGTCGTCGGCGGGGAAGGAAACGAACAGCGTGCCGAACGGCTTGCCGGCGATCTCGTCGACGGCGCCGCCGAGGATGTTGAGGTCGACGCCAAGCTCGCCGGTCAGCCGCGACAGCACCGGGTCGGTCGCATGCGGGCCGGAGAAGACGATGCGCAGCACCACCTGCGAGCCTGGCTTGCGCTCCTGGGTGAGGTGCGCCTGCGCATAGCCCGGCAGCTGCATGCCCGGCACGCCGGAAAGCAGCACCTTGGTCGTCGGGTGCTGTGGGTGGGTGAAGATGTCGAAGGTCGAACCGCGCTCGACGATCTTGCCGCCGTCGATGACGGCGACGTTGTCGGCAATCGACTTCACCACTTCCATCTCGTGCGTGATGAGCAGGATGGTGAGCCCCAGCTCGTGGTTGATGCGCTTAAGCAGCGCGAGCACCGAGTGGGTCGTTTCGGGGTCGAGCGCCGAGGTCGCCTCGTCGGAGAGGAGCAGTTTCGGGCGCGTTGCCAGCGCACGGGCAATGCCGACGCGCTGCTTCTGGCCGCCGGAAAGCTCTGCCGGATAGCGGTCGCGCTTGTCGGCAAGGCCGACGAGGTCGAGCAGCGGGGTGACCCGCGCGGCAATGTCCTTCTTCGGCATGCCGGCGATCTCGAGCGGCAGCGCGACATTGTCGAACACGGTGCGCGAGGACAAGAGGTTGAAGTGCTGGAAGATCATGCCGATCGAGCGGCGGATCGTGCGCAGCCTGTCCTCGGGCAGCTGGGCGATGTCCTGGCCGTCGACCAGCACCTTGCCGGAGCTAGGCCGTTCAAGCCCGTTGACGAGGCGGATCAGCGTCGACTTGCCGGCGCCCGAGCGGCCGATGATGGCGGTGATCGAGCCGCGTGGCGCGGCAAGGTCGATCGACGACAGCGCGGTCACGGCCGCGCTCTTCTTGGTGGCGGGGAAAACCTTGGCGACGCCTTCGAGCCGCACGATGTCGGGCTCGGCGCCTTCGGCTGAAGCCGCCTCTGCCGGCGGCGAACTGGTCTGCACTGTGTTGAGCATTTCCATCTTCCATCTGCGCAAGGCCCGGTCGGACGGGCACTGCATTGACCTGAGTTCCGGCTCGAGCCTGTGCGGGGGGAAGCCGTTCTCGAAAGGGGGGAGGGGCAGGTAAGGAGCCGCTGGCGCCGTCCTGCCCCGTCCGGATGCCGCGGGGCCACGCGGCATCGGGACCAGACAATCAGCTCAACGCATACACATGCATGCGCGCAGGCGCAAAGCGGCTGCCGGCGGCATGGTCAGGTCGAAAGTCGGCATGGCTGAATTCCCATCCAAGAACGGCGACAAGATGACCCGAGCCATGAAAAAATATGAGCTTCTGGCATCCATAATTCCGCGCAGGAAGGGAAAGAAAATCCTACAAAACGGTCGGTCCGTAAACAAATTTATTCGCCGGCCGGAAGCCCCCCCCCGCGGTGACCTTGCGGGAGGTGTGGAAAGAGCCTCCGGAGAGCGGATCAGCGTGCCCCGGCTTACTCCGCCACCGCCACTGCAACCGGCAGTTTGCCGAGCACCGCTTCGAGCGCCAGCGGGCCGTCGGGGATGATGAGGTCGCCGGTGAGGATGTTGCGGAAGGCGGGGGAAAAGCCGCGGGGAAGGTCGATCACCGTATCGGTCACGCCGGAGAGGACCGCGCGGGTCAGCGGCAGGCGGGTGAGGACGACGAGTGCGGCTTCGTCGGGAAGCAGGCGCAGCCAGGCGATGTGGTAGCTCGCAAGCGGGCCGCGGACGGTGAGAGGAATATAGTCGCCGGTCAGGAAAAGCTCGGGGTGGTCGCGGCGCGCGCTCAGCGTGCGGGCAATGATCTGCTGCTTGAGCCGGCCTTCGGTGTCGGTCGAAGCAAGGGTGGCGAGATCCGGCGTCTCGTCGAGCCAGGCCGACAGGCGATCGAAGTCGACCGGACGGCGGTTGTCGGGATCGACGAGGCTCAAGTCCAGCGCTTCCGCGCCGTTATAGATGTCGGGAATTCCGGGCGCGGTCAGCTTCGCCACCGTCTGCGACAGCGAATTGACCATGCCGGCGGCCATGAAGGGCTGCAGCGTCGCGGCGAAATCGTCGAGGAAGTCGGAGCTTGCGGGCGACAGCAACCGCTCGGTGAAGGATTTGACCGCCGCCTCGTAATCCGGCTTCTCGTCCAGCCAGTCGGTACGCAGCTTTGCCTCGCGCAGCGCCTTTTCGAGATAGGGCAGGAAGCGTTCGGAAAGCCCGGCAACGGCCGCATCATCGACCTCGCCGGCCGGCCAGATGCCGGCAAGCGCCTGGTAGATCAGCCATTCCACATCGGGTTCCGGCACGGCGCGGCCGTCGATGGTGGTGCGCAGCGACGAGTTCATCCGGCTCCAGCGGCTGACGGCCTCGGCCCACAGGTCCGGCGCCTCGGCGAGCGCATAGAGACGCGCACGGGCATCCTCGCCGCGCTTCGTGTCGTGGGTACTGGTGGCGAGGAGGCTGAGCGGCGTTTCCTCCATCATCGCCGCGTGAAAGGCATCCATGCCGCCTTCAGTGCCTTCCGGATCGGCGCCGACTTCGTTGAGCGCGATCAGCGGGTTGATGCGGTAAAACAGCGTGTCCTCGATCGCCTTTGCCATCACCGGTCCGGTGAGCTGCTGGAAGCGCTGGCGGAATGGTTTGTCCTCGTTGTCGCCGTGGAGGAGGGGGGTGATGAAGCGGATTGCCTGCGGGTCGGCTTCCTCGCGCGCGAGCGCCGCGCCAACGGCGCTGCCCAGCATGGCAAGGTCGGGGCCGGAAAGGCCGTCCTGCTCGCCATAGGTGCGGTAGACGCTGAACCCGTGGATGATCTCGACCAGCGCGTCGGCGAGCGCTTCCTTGCCAAGGTCCTGGCCTGCCTCGGCCGCACGCGCCGCGGCGTGGGCGGCAAGGCGGGCAAGTTCACCCTCGAAATTGCGGCGTAGCATCAGCTCCTTGGCGGCGCGAATTTCGTCGCCCATTTCGAGCGGGCGGCTGCAGAAGGTGGAATAGGCGCTGCGCATCGCCTCGCGGCCGGCGGTCTCGACGAGGAGGCCGGAGAGGCGGTCGATGAACTCGTAGCCGGTGGTGCCGACATTGCCCCATTCGGCCGGGAGCTTTTCGCCGGGGCCAAGAATTTTTTCGACCAGAAGCAGCTTGTCGTCGCCGATCGCGGCGCGCAGGCGTCTGAGATACTGGCAGGGGCGGGCAAGGCCGTCGACGTGGTCGACGCGCAGGCCATCCACCTTGCCGGAGCGGACGAGCTCGAGGATGAGCGCGTGCACGTCGTTGAAGACGGCCTCGTCCTCGACGCGCACGCCGACAAGGCCCGTTACCTCGAAGAAGCGGCGATAGGAAAGGTCCTTTTTCGCTTCCTTCCAGTAGGTGAGCTGCCAGGACTGCCGGTCATGCAGGGCGGAGATGAAGGCGTGGTCCTGCGAAAGCTCGGCAAGCTCCTCGTCGATGCGGCCATCGAACGGCGCCTGCCAGCCGGCCTCGCGGGCAAAGGACGAGGCTTCCGGAAAGGACTCGGCGACGAAGCCATAACTCGCCGGGTTGAGCGGATAGAGATTGTCGTAATAGCCGAGCGCGAGGCAGCCATTGGCACGGTCGATGGCGAGGCGGATTTCGCCGTCGGCGAGCGCTTCGTCGAACGGCTTGCCGAGGACCGGCAGGGTGAGGCGGCGGCTCCAGTCGATGTCGAAATGGTCGGCGAAGGCGCTGTCACGGCCGAACTCGATGACGCTCCGCCACCACGGGTTTTCGAGCGAGGCGGCCATGTGGTTCGGCACGATGTCGAGGATGAGTTTTAGACCAGCCTCTTTGAGCGCCTCGTGCAGCTTCTCGAAGCCTTCACGGCCGCCGAGGTCCGGGTCGAACGCGTTGTGGTCGGTGACGTCGTAGCCGTGGGTCGAGCCCTTCGTCGCGGCGAAGATAGGCGAGGCGTAGAGGTGGCTGACGCCAAGCCTTTTCAGGTAGGGCACGATCGCCGCCGCCTGCTCGAAGGTCATGCCATTGCGAAACTGCAGGCGGTAGGTGGCGATCGGTGGGGTCATGCGGGGCGCTCTCTTCTCAGGGCTGCAGTCAGCTGCCCGAAAAGCGCACTCCCCCTGATTTGTTCCAGTGGTACGTCAAGCTTGCGCTGCCAGTTGGGATATTCGTCCGACGTGCCGGGAAGGTTGGTCGGATGAAATTCGCCGACGGCGTCGGCAAGGCGCATGGCGGTCAGCCTGCCCGGCGTGCGGGCGATGTAGCGATGCGCGGCGACGGCCAGCCGTGCATAGACGGCGTCGTCAAGCGTCCGGCGGGCAAGCAGCCAGCGCATGTCGCGGCGCGACAGCAGTCCGGCGCGGGCGAAGGCCTCGAGGAGGCTGCGCCGCTCAGTGCGGCGCTCGCGCCGCTGCAAGGTGGCGGCCGCTTGCGAGATCAGGCCATATTCGGCGCGCAGCGAAATGTCGTCGCCCGCCCACCATCCCTTGAGGGTCGGCAGGTCATGGGTGGAGAGGCACGCGAGCGCGAGCAGCGGCCAGTCTTTTGGCGCAATGAAGCGCTGGCCGCGCTTTTCGAAATAAAGGATGCGGTAGGAGAGGATGTGCGCCGCGGCCATGGTGTCGCGAAAGCCTTCCGGCACGTGGCCGAGGTCTTCGCCGATCACGACCATTTCCTGCGCGTTGGAAAGCTCCGCGAGTGCCGCGATCGTGCCTTCGAGCGGATATTGCACATAGGCGCCCTCGGCCGCCGGGCGCCCGACGGGGATCCAGAACAGCTGGCGCAGTGACATGGCATGGTCGATGCGCAGCGCCCCGGCATTGCGGGCCGCGGCCGCCATCAGTTCGCGATAGGCGGCAAAGTCGTTGGCGGCGAGCGCGTCGGGGGCGAGCGGGGCAAGACCCCAGTCTTGGCCGGCGGCGGTGAAGACGTCCGGCGGCGCGCCGACGGAGACGCCGCGAACGGATAGCTCGCGGTCGCCCCAGGTGGCGGAGCCGTCCGGCGCCTCGCCGACGGCAAAGTCGAGGTAAAGGCCGATGCGCATGCCGGCGGCCTTTGCCGCTTTTCCGGCACTCTCCAGCTGCTCGCGTGCCAGCTGCTGCAGCCAGACGTGGAAGGCGATCTCGTCCTCGTGGGCGGTCGCGAATTTCTTCACCGGTGCCGAATTCGGGTCGTGAAATTCTTCGGGCCAGGAAAGCCAGCCAGCGCCGTGGCCCTTCGCAACCATGTCCAGCGACAGCGCCTCGAACAGCGCGTGCAGGCGAAGCTGCGGATCGGGCTCGGCGAGTTTCGGCTTGCGCTTTCGCCAGATCTTCTTCAGCGCGTTGAGCTTGGCTTCGGCCACGCCCGGATAGTCGACCAGATCGACGGCCCGAAGCTGTTCCAGCTTCGCCTCGTCCGCCATCGCAGGTTCAAAGCCCTCGACATGGTCGACGGCGATGTAGAGCGGGTTGAGGAAGCGCCGGTTCGAGGGCGAAAACGGGCTGCGCCGGTAGGGCTCGGCCATGAACAGCGCATGCAGCGGGTTGAGGCCCACGAACTCCGCGCCCGCCTCGCCGGCAAGCTGCGCAAACTCCGCAAGGTCCTGAAAATCGCCGATGCCCCAGTTGCGGGCAGAGCGCAGCTCGTAAAGCTGGACGCTGATGCCCCAGGCGCGGCGCTGCATCAGCCAGTTCGGCAGGAAGCAGCGGGAAAGGGCGGCGGGTCTGGACTGCGCTTCGCTCATGTCTCAACGGCTACCAGAACATCCCACGGCTGCAACACGTCGCTGTCGCTTTCCTGTATGTCGAACGCCCTGAAAATGATCTCGCCGTCAGGCAGCGGGCAGGCGGCGGCCTCGCCGGTCAGGTTGGCGCGCAGCGCAAGCCGGGCATTGCCTAGTTGCCAGTTGATGGCGATCAGCCCGGGGTCCGCCGGCAGGATCACGCCGGGCGATGGCTCGTTGTCGTCGAGGTAGGGCACGATGTGCTCGCGCCGCAGCGCAAGCAGCGCGCGCACCTCTTCCAGTCGCGCCCTGCCTTCGTCGGTTTCCAGTTGCGACCAGTCGATCCGCGAGGCCTTGAAGGTCTTCAGGTCGTTCGGATCAGGGATCAGCTTCGGGTCGCGCCCGAACCCCTTGAAATGGGCGAACTCCTTGCGCCGGCCCTCGCGCACCGCGTCGGCGAGGCTGCCGTGATAGTCGGCAAAGAACAGGAACGGCCGCCGCTCGCCCCATTCCTCGCCCATGAACATCATCGGGATGTGCGGGGAGAGAAGCAGGATCGCGGTGAGCGCCCGGATCGCCTCAGGCGAGGCGAGTTCGCTCAGGCGCTCGCCGAGCGCGCGGTTGCCGATCTGGTCGTGGTTCTGCAGGAAGTCGATGAAGGCGGTGGTCGGAAGGCCGGTCGAGGGCTCGCCGCGCGGCTTGCCGCCAAGATGTTTCGACGCTTCGCCCTGGTAGCAGTAGCCCTCAGCAAGGCTGCGCGCGAGCAGCGCCGCCGGGTCCTTTGCATAGTCCTCGTAGTAGCCCTCGTCCTCGCCGGTCAAAAGTACGTGGGCGGCGTTGTGAAAATCGTCGTTCCACTCGCCGGTGTAGAGCGTTGCCTTGCCGTCCTCGCGCACATGCAGCGAGGCGACGTTGCGGTTGTCCTCGGTGACGAGATGGCGCGGCCGGTAGGTGAATTCGCGCCGGACCTTTTCGGCAAGCTCGACCAGCAGCTCCCTTGGCGACGGGTCGCGGATCTGGTCGATGGCGTCGAGGCGCAGGCCGTCGAAATTGTACTCGTCGAGCCAGTAGCGGGCATTGTCGAGAAAGAACTGGCGAACGGGCAGCCGGTCGTAGGCAATCGCCGCGCCCCACGGCGTATGGCGCTTTTCGTCGAAGAACTCCGGCGCGAAGGTCGGCAGGTAATTCCCGTCCGGGCCGAAGTGGTTGTAGACGACGTCGAGCATTATCATCAGCCCGTGGCCGTGCGCCTCGTCGACCAGCTGCTTGAGGTCATCCGGCGTGCCATAGGCATGGTGCGGCGCGTAGGGAAGCACCCCGTCATAGCCCCAGCCGCGCTTGCCGGGAAACTGCGCCACCGGCATCAGCTCGATCGCCGTGAAGCCGGCCTCGACCAGATGCGGCAGTTTTTCAATCGCGGCCAGGAACGTGCCTTCCTCGGTGAAGGTGCCGACATGCAGCTCGTAGACGACGGCCTCGCGCCAGTCGCGGCCGCGCCAGCCGGAATGCTTCCAGCGATATTGCGTGGCGTCGACGACCAGCGACGGCCCGTGCACGTCGGCCTGCTGCGCGCGGGAAGCGGGGTCGGGCAGGCTCCTGCCATCCGGCAGAATGAAGCTGTAGGGCGTGCCCGGCGCGACGCCGGAGGCGAGCAGCTCGAACCAGCCGTCCTTGTCGCGGCCCATTTCGGTTTCCTCGCCGTCGATGCGGATCGACAGCTCCTCGAAGGCCGGCGCCCAGATGCGGAAGCGCACCTCGCCGGCGCGAACATATTCGGCGCCCCAATGGCGCGGATAGACGCGGTATTCTCGGTCTGGCTCAGGCATGACGGCGCTCGACGAGGATCAGGGAACGGTCGGCGACGGAAACGCTGCCGGACACCACTTCCGCGGCCTTGCCGCGCTCGTCATCGTCCGTGTCGACGGTGATGCGCCAGCCGTCTCCCTCCGGCAGCACGAAGTCGAGCGGCTCATGATGGGCATTGAACAGCATGCCCAGCTGCAGGCCCTCGTCGGTGAAGAAGACGCTCATGGCGCGGGTGTCCGGGTTTTCCCAGTCCGATTGTTGCATTCTTTCACCGTCAGGGCGACACCAGCGTACGTCGCGCTCGCCATCGTCCGTCTTGTCGCCATGCAGGAACCGCGCCTGGGCCAGCAGCGGCTGGCGGCGGCGGATGTCGATCATGCGCGCGACGAAGGCATGAAAACCTTCCGGCCGCTCGCCGACCGCCTGCCAGTCGAGCCAGTTCATCTCGTTGTCCTGGCAGTAGGAATTGTTGTTGCCGTTCTGCGTGCGGCCGATCTCGTCGCCCATCAGGATCATCGGCGTTCCCTGCGAAAGAAGGACCGTCGCGATCAGGTTGCGCCGCATCTTCTCGCGCAGCTTCAACACTTCGGGATCGTCGCTCGGCCCCTCGACGCCGCAGTTCCAGCTCAAATTGTGCGAGTGGCCGTCATTGTTGTCCTCGCCATTCGCCTCGTTGTGCTTGTCGTTGTAGGAAACGACGTCGGCGAGGGTAAAACCGTCATGCGCGGCGACGAAATTGACGCTCGACCACGGCCTTCGCCCGCGCTTCTCGAACAGATCGGACGAGCCGAGCAGCCCGCCGGCGAGCGGCCCCGCCGCGCCCTCGTCGCCTTTCCAGAAGCCGCGCACCGTGTCGCGGTAGCGGTCGTTCCACTCCGCCCAGCCGGGCGGGAAATTGCCGACCTGGTAGCCGTTCGGCCCGGTGTCCCAAGGCTCGGCGATGAGCTTGACCCGTGACAGCACCGGGTCCTGGCGCACCGCATCGAAGAACACCGAGTTGTGGTCGAAGGCGTCGCGGTCGCGGCCGAGCGAGCTGGCAAGGTCGAAGCGGAAGCCGTCGACATGGCACTGCTCGACCCAGTAGCGCAGCGAGTCCATCACCATCTGCAAGACGCGCTGGTGGCGCAGGTTCACCGTGTTGCCGCAGCCCGTGGTGTCGAAATAATAGCGCGGGTCGTCGGCGAGGATGTAGTAGCTGGCATTGTCGATGCCGCGGAACGACAGCGTCGGGCCCATGTGATTGCCCTCGGCGGTGTGGTTGTAGACTACGTCGAGGATCACCTCGATGCCCGCCTCGTGCAGGCGGCGCACCATCAGCTTGAATTCGTGGATGTTGCCTTCGGGCGAAATGTAGCGCGGCGCCGGCGCGAAGAAGCCGATCGTGTTGTAGCCCCAGTAATTGGACAGGCCCCGCTCGATCAGGTGGCGATCGTCGAAGAAGGCCTGCACCGGCATGAGTTCGACGGCAGTGACGCCGAGTTTGACGAGATGCTCGATCACCTGCGGCTGGGCGAGCCCGGCAAAGGTGCCGCGCAATTGCGGCGGCAAATCCTCGCGCCGCGCGGTCATGCCCTTCACATGCGCCTCATAGATGATGGTGTTCATCCAGTGGGTGCGCGGGCGCTGGTCGTTGCCCCAAGTGACGGCAGGGTCGACGACGATGCACTTCGGCATGACGGACGCCGAATCCCGCTTGTCCATGACGAGGTCGCCCTTCGCGCTGCCGATGCGGTAGCCGAACAGCGCGTCGTGCCACTTGATCTCGCCGTGAAGCGCGAGCGCGTAAGGGTCGAGCAGCAGCTTGTTGGGGTTGAAGCGATGGCCCTCATTCGGGGCGTAGGGGCCATGCACGCGGTAGCCATAAAGCTGGCCGGGCCGTATGTCCGACAGATAGCCGTGCCAGATCTCGTCGGTGTATTCGGGCAGCTCCACCCGTTCCAGCTCGCGCTTTCCGGCGCGGTCGAACAGGCACAGCTCCACCTTGGTGGCGTTGGCTGAAAACAGGGCGAAGTTGACCCCCGTGCCGTCCCACGTCGCACCGAGAGGGAAGGGAAGGCCGGGTTTCAGGAAAGGACGCGAGGGCTGCATGAACACCGCCGGGAAAGAGGACCAGTGGCGTTCGAACAGATCAGGAAGATGGAGGTTCCATGGAAAGAGAAAGAGGGGAGGGGTTGCTAAGACTGGAAGCTGGCAAAACGGAAGATTTGCCATGAGAGGATGGGAAACCCGCGCCGGCACTCTACGAGCCCCCTCCGGCGCTTCGCAGGGGAGGATCCGGGTCATGCCTTTCATGGATCGTGGTGTGTCACGGGCAATGATTGCGGTGCGCAGCGGACATGAGGCACGGGGGGGGAAGCGACGATGCAGACCTGGCAAGAAACGTCTGTGGCGGTAAGATTCTGAGGCTGATCCAGCCGGATCCTCCCCCACATGCGGGGGAGGGGGACCATGCTAAGCATGGTGGAGGGGGCGTGCAGGCTCGACGCGCGCCATGTTCCGCAACCGTCGATTGAGCACGTGACGATCGGCTTCACCGCAAGATTGGCCGCTTGATTATCGCCGCCCCGCGCTGTCGCAACGTTCTGGCATGGATCCTCGGGTCGAGCCCGAGGATGACGACTGGATGGACGCTACTCCACTCCGGCTGAGGCTGCGATTGCCACCCGCGGATCTTCCTGGCGGCGTTAAGAGGAACTATCCCCTCACCACGTGCCGATATTTTCCATCTTCGTCCACGGCTCGGCCGGCTCGAGCGCTGCGCCGCGCTGCAGGAGTTCGATCGAGATGCCGTCCGGCGTTTTGATGAAGGCCATGCGGCCGTCGCGCGGCGGGCGGTTGATGGTGACGCCCCGGTCCATCAGGCGCTGGCAGTAGTCGTAGATATTCTCGACCTCGTAGGCGAGGTGGCCGAAATTGCGCCCGCCGGTATATTCCTCCGGGTCCCAGTTATAGGTGAGTTCGACCGTCGGCGCGCCGCCGGCCTTTGCCGCCTCGACGTCCTCGGACGCGGCGAGGAAGACCAGCGTGAAGCGGCCGGCCTCGTGGTCCATGCGGCGGACCTCGACCATCCCCATGATGTCGCAGAAGAATTGCAGCGACTTGTCGAGATCGGTGACGCGGACCATCGTGTGCAGATATTTCATCGTGAGACGCCTTCCTGAAATGCCTGTGGTTCGAAACGGATTCGTCCCACGATATAACCCCAATGGCGCAAACGGCCAGTGCCGGCGCACCTTTGGCGCGGATGACGAAGCGGTGAGAATCCGGCTATGAAGTCAGGGCCCGGCCGGATCGGGCCGCATGTTTCGGGCGGAGGGCGTTTCGTGGTGCATGACTTCATCATCATCGGCGGCGGCATTGTCGGCCTTGCGACGGCAATCGCGCTGCAGGAGCACGCGCCGGGCGCGAAACTGCTGCTGCTTGAAAAGGAGCAGGACTTCGCCCGCCACCAGACCGGCCACAACAGCGGCGTCATCCATGCCGGCATCTACTATCCGCCGGGTTCGCTGAAGGCGAAGCTCTGCCGCGAGGGGGCGGAAGCGACGAAAGAGTTCTGCCGCGAGAACGGCATCCGCTTCGAAACCTGCGGCAAGCTGCTGGTGGCGACCAGCGAGGCCGAGATGGCGCGGATGGAAGCGCTCGCGGAGCGCGCGGTGCAGAACGGCATCGACTTTGCCCGCCTCGACGAGGCTGAGCTGCGCAAGGCGGAACCCGCCGTCGCCGGCCTCGGCGCGCTGCATGTGAAGGCAACCGGCATCGTCGATTATCGCGAGGTCTGCCGGGCGATGGCGCAGAAGGTGCGCCAGCGCGGCGGCGAGATCCGCCTCGGCGTCGAGGTGACGGCGATTGCCGAGACCCCCGCGGACGTGACCGTTACCGCTGGCGGCGAGCGCCATGTCGCGTCACAGCTGATTGCCTGCGCCGGGCTGCAATCCGACCGCATGGTGCGGATGGCGGGGCTCGAATGCGACTTCCGCATCGTCCCGTTCCGCGGCGAATATTTTACCCTGCCGCCGTCGAAGGCGAACATCGTCCGCCACCTCATTTACCCGATCCCGGACCCGAACCTGCCCTTCCTTGGCATCCATCTCACCCGCATGATCGACGGCTCGATCACCGTCGGCCCCAATGCCGTGCTGGGCTTTGCCCGCGAGGGCTATCCGAAGGGGAGTCTTTCCCTGAAGGATGTTGCCGACATGGCTTCCTTCCCCGGCTTCTGGAAGATGGCCAGGAAGAACCTCGGCTCCGGCATCATCGAAATGCGCAATTCGCTGTTTCGCCGCCACTATCTCGAGGAATGCCGCAAGTACTGCCCCGAACTCACCCTTGCCGACCTCGGCAAGCCGGGGGCGGGCATCCGCGCCCAGGCGGTGATGGCCGACGGCAGCCTCGTCCACGATTTTCTCTTCCGCGAGGGCCCGCGCAGCCTCTTCGTCTGCAACGCCCCTTCGCCCGCCGCGACCTCATCGATCCCCATCAGCAGGATGATCGTCGAGCGCCTGCCTGGTACTACCTGATGCGGCGCCCAGACGGTAGGACGGTTTTACTTGGCCGCCGGTTCGGCCTACACACGGCTTCAAGAGCTTGCCTGAAAGGACTGAGACTTCATGACCACTCCGAATTCTCCCGAAGCCCGCGACGTCGCCTATCACCTGCACCCCTACACCAATGCGAAGAAGCATGAGGAAGTCGGGCCGCTGCTGATCGACCGCGGCGAGGGCATCTATGTCTTCGACAACACCGGCAAGCGCTACATCGAGGCGATGTCGGGCCTGTGGAGCGTCGGCCTCGGCTTTTCGGAAAAGCGACTGGTGCAGGCGGCGACGCGCCAGATGGAGCGGCTGCCCTACTACCACACCTTCACCCACAAGGGGCACAACCCGTCGGCCGACCTTGCCGAGAAGCTGGTGACGATGGCGCCGGTGCCGATGAGCAAGGCGTTCTTCACCAATTCGGGCTCGGAGGCCATCGACACGGCGCTGAAGCTGATCTGGTACCGCTCCAACGCGCTCGGCAAGCCGGAGAAGAAGAAGATCATCGTCCGCAACCGCGCCTATCACGGCGTGACGATCGCGGCGGCGGCGCTGACCAGCCTGCCGGCCAACCACAACAGCTTTGACCTGATCGTGCCGAACGTGATCCGGCTCACCGCGCCGCACTTTTATCGCGAGGGCAAGCCGGGCGAGACGGAAGAACAGTTCGCAACGCGTCTTGCCGAGGAGCTCGATGCGGCGATCCAGGCCGAGGGCCCTGACACGATTGCCGCGATGTTCGCCGAGCCGCTGCAGGGCGCCGGCGGCGTGATCGTTCCGCCCGCGACCTACTGGGAAAAGATCCAGGCGGTGCTGGCAAAGTACGACATCCTGCTCGTCGCCGACGAGGTGATCTGCGGTTTCGGCCGCACCGGCAACATGTTCGGCTGCCAGACGTTCGGCATCAAGCCCGACATGATGGCGCTGTCGAAGCAGATTTCCTCGTCCTACCTGCCGGCCTCGGCGCTGCTCATCAACGAGAAGGTCTACGCGCCGATCCGCGAGCGTTCGGGCGAGATCGGCACGCTCGGCCACGGCTTTACCGCCGGCGGCCATCCGGTCGCCTCGGCCGTGGCGCTGGAGACGATCCGCATCATCGAGGAGGAAAACCTTGTCCAGCGCGCCCGCGACGTGGGGGCAAGGCTGCAGGCGGGCCTGCGCTCGCTTTCCGACCATCCGCTGGTCGGCGAGGTTCGCGGCACGGCGCTGATCGCGGCAATCGAGCTCGTCACCGACAAGGAAAAGAAGACCGCTCTCGCAACGCCCGGCCAGCTCGGCGCGCTGGTCAACGCGAAGCTGCAGGAAGGCGGCATCATCAGCCGCGCCATGGTCGACGCGCTCGCCTTCTGCCCGCCGCTGATCATCACCGAGGCGCAGATCGACGAACTCGTCGCAGGCGTGCGCACCGCGCTCGACCAGGCGCTGCAGGAAATCCAGGCCTAAGCCGTCTTACATCCGCACAAAACAATCGCGCCGGCTGCACCCCAGCCGGCGTTTTTTGGCGAACCTACTCCCCGGCTTGAACCTCCGACAGGCCGGCGCCGGACCGTTCCAACAGCTGCCTTTCGGCCTGGGCGAGGCGGTCGCGGAGGGTGGCGGTCGAGCAGCCGCAAATGGCGGCCGCTTCGCCATGAGGCAGGCGCAGCACCTCGACGAGGATCACGACTTCGCGCAGCGGTTCCGGCAGCGCATCGACCGCTTCGGCAATGCGGCGCTGGCGTTCGGTGCGGCTTCGCCGGTGCTGCGGATCGCCGTCGGCCTCGACGCCTGGCCGGTAAGGCTGCGATGAGGCGCGGCGCATGATCGACAGCAGCCAGGCGCGCATGCCGCAGCCCGGGTCGTAGTCTTCCGGATTGTCGAGGGCATGGCGCAGCGTCTGCTCTACCAGAGCGTCGACGTCGGGCGGGTGGCGGCGCCAGGTGCGGGCAAAGGCCCGCAGAGCCGGTATGAGGGTCACTATTTCATCAACGGGCGGCGCATAATCAGTCTCACCCGGCATGGGTTGCTCCATATGGCGCGTGTGACGATTGTCCGGCCGTGCAATGCGTGGGAACAAAGGAGGTTCCGACCCGACACGGAAAATTTCTTTATTGTTGCAAAGTGTCGAGCGCGGCGCGGAACGCTGGCGCCAGCGGCACGGGCTTGCGCGTCTCGCGATCGACATAGACATGGACGAAGAAGCCGTCGGCCGCGGCCCTGACCTCGTCGTTGCGAAACAGGCCAACCTCGTAGCGTACCGAGCTGTTGCCGATATGCGCGACGCGGATGCCGGCGGTGACCACGTCCGGAAAGGCGAGTTCGGAATAGTAGCGGCAGCCGGTCTCGACGACGAGGCCGATTTCCGAACTGGTGCGGATGTCGAGCAGGCGATGCTCGATCAGCCAGCCGTTCACGGCGGTGTCGAACAGCGAATAGTGCACCACATTGTTCATGTGGCCGTAAATGTCGTTGTCGAGCCAGCGCGTCGTCAGCGTGCGGAAGACCCGGTACTCGTCGCGCGTCGTCGGAACCCGTTGCTCAGCCATCACACTCCGCCCGTCAGGTTTACCGGACATCGTATGATGGGGAAGGGGAGGTGTCGATGGGCGTGCTGCGTTGATGCGGACAGGAAGAATGGCCGTGTGACGCGGTCGCTTCCGCATTTCCCGGGCATGGAACAATCGCGGCGGACGCCGGTTTGACGGACAGGCACGACACCTGACCTCTCCATAAGTGCCGACTGGCGGTTTGCCCCTCCCCGCCGGTCACTTGTCCACAGCACCTGGCCGGTCCGTTCGCGGACCGGCCGTTTTCTTGCGGGCGTATCGGCAGCGGTGGCGTTCTATGGGCAGGTTATCGCGTGGGGATTCCATCGGGGCTTGCAGAATGGTCCCGCATGAAGTCCGCGCGTATTGCGATCCGCCGGATCTGCTTCAACGTTCAGGCCTGGATGCCACGGTCAAGCCGTGGCATGACGAAGCGGGGAGGTTGTACGGATCAGGATGACGGGTGCCGCAGCCGCTCGGGATCAATGATTGCGAAAGCCGTTTCAACGTCGTCATCGTCGGGCCTGACCCGACGATCCATGCCTGAACCGGACGTCCTGCCGACGGGTAAGAACGCGCACCTGCCGCTCCCCGACGTCGGTACTCTACGAGCCCCCTCCGGCGCTTCGCGCCACCTCCCCCATAAATGGGGGAGGATACTGAGGTCGAGGCCGGCATCGGCGCTCACTTCCAGTTCGGAAATGCCGTCTGACCTGTCGCGTCTCTGCGGAGCACCTGCTTCTATGAAACACCCCGCCCCAGATCCTCCCCTGCAACGCGGGGGAGCGACTGTGTTGGCAGTCAAGCGGATTTCCATGGCTGGTTGTCCCGGATCATGGCGTTGAGGATGGTGACAAGCTTGCGCATGGTGGCAACGAGCGCGACGAGTTTCGGCTTGCCGGCCGCCACCAGCCGGTCGCGAAATGCCTTGAGCTGCGGGTTGAAGCGGATCGCGGTCAGCGCGGCCATGAAGAGGCTCGCGCGAACGCCGCTCCTGCCSCCSCCGATAAAGCTTTTGCCCCGCCACTTGCCCGACTGGCGGGTGAACGGTGCAAGTCCCACCAGCGATGCGATCTGCCTTCGGTCGAGCCGGCCAAGCTCCGTCAGCTCGGCCAGCTGCGTGCGGGCTGTTATCTCGCCGACGCCCGGCATTGAAGTGAGCAGCTTCTGGCGCACCAGCCAGATCGGCGACTTGCGGATGTGACCGTCCATCTCCTCATCGAGGCTTTCGAGTTCGCGCTTGAGGGCGAGGAGCAGCCGCCTGATGCTTTTGAGCGTCTGGCGCGCTGTTGCCCGGCGGGCGCGGTTTTCCTCCGCGACGATCATCGCGATGATCTGGCGCCGGCGGGAAACGAGATCGGCCAGGAGACGGGTGGCTTCATCGGGCAGCTGGCGCACCGGCGGCTTCATCGCGGCGGCAAAGGCGGCAATGACCGCGGCATCGATCGTGTCGGTCTTGGCGCGCCTGCCGAGCGCATTGGCAAAGGAGCGCACCTGCGCCGGGTTGACGACCGCCACCGGCAGGCCGGCGGCCGAAAGTTCCGCCACCGCCAGCGTCTCCAGCCCGCCGCTTGCCTCGAGCGCGACGCGCTCGGGGCTTAGCTCGCGAAGCCGTGCCGCGAGCTGGTCGATGCCATCGCTGTTGTTGGGGCTACGAAAGCTCTCGCCCTCCGGCACGACATGAACGTCGAGCCAGTCCCTGGAAACGTCGATGCCAACGAAACGCATATCCATCCTCTCCCATCCTTGTCGAAACGGGCTTCGTTTGCTGCGGCCCAGGCGACTGTTCGGGGTCGATGGAACGGCGGGCGGGGACCCTTGCTCCCCCGCGGGCTTGGTGTCCCAGTGGGGACTCGGTCTCCCTCCCGCCACCGCACCCGCAACAATAGCAGATGTGGTGGAAGACAAGTTACAAGGGGAACCATGCGAAGCATGGTGGAGGGGGCTCGTGGAGTACCACGGCGGAGGTCATTGTTTTCAGGCTCCGCACGAGCTCATCCTGTTCCGCTCCAGCGGCTCCGAACGCCCCTCACTCCACCGTCGTGAATTGCTCCAGAAAACTGCGGGAGAGGCGGTCGAGGGCGGCGGGGGTGCGTTCGGTGCGCGGAAGGCCGACCGCGAAGATGCCGACGACGCGGCCGGGCCGGGGCGAGAGCACGATGATGCGGTCGGCCAGCATCAGCGCCTCGCGCAGATTGTGCGTCACCATCAGCGCCGTGGTCGGGCGCGCCGACCAGACAGACAGAAGCAGGTGCCGCAGGCCCTGCGCCGTGCGCTCGTCGATCGAGACGAACGGCTCGTCGAGGAAGAGGATCGCGGGCTCCGTCGCAAAGGCGCGGGCAAGCGCAGCGCGGCGGGCAAGGCCGAGCGACAGTTCCCCGGGATAAAGCATGCGCATGGCCGAGAGGCCCAGCCGCTCGAACAGCGGCGTCAGATCCGCGTCGCGCAAATTTTTGGGTAGCGCGAGCCGCACGTTCTGCTCGACGGTACGCCAGGGCAGCAAGACCGGCTCCTGGAAGACGGCGGCAACGCGCGCCGATCCCCCCTCCGGCATGCTGAAGGAGCCGGTAAAATCGCGGTCGAGGCCGAGCAGGATGCGCAGCGTCGTCGTCTTGCCGCATCCGGAAGGTCCAAACAGGCAGACGAACTCGCCGCGCGCCACCTCGAAGGAGAGGTTGCGCAAGGCAACAATGCTGACGCCCTCCGCCGAGCGGAAGGTTTTCTCGGCGATGTTCACTTCAAGCGGCGCGGCCGCGCCAACGCGTTGCATGTCGTTCAAAGGGCTGCACCAGCGCAATTTCGATGACGAGCATCACGGCGACGAACGCCATGGTGTAGGCGAGGATCGCCGCGACCTCGAACATCTGGAAGTGAAGATAGATCTGGAAGCCGACGCCGTTGGAGCGGCCGAGCAGTTCCACCACCAGGACGATCTTCCAGATGATGGCGAGGCCCGAGCGCGCGGCGGCGGCAAGGTAGGGCTGCAGCTGCGGCATCAGCACGTGGCGGATGCGGTCGAGCGCGCTGAAGCGGTAGACGAAGGCCATGTCCGCATAGCGCTGGTCCAGCGCGCGGGCGCCCTCGCGCATCGTCACCACCACGTTCGGGATCTTGTTGACCGCGACCGCGCCGATGGCGGCGGCCTCGTTGAGGCCGAACCAGACATAGGCAAGCACGATGATGACGAGGGCGGGAATGTTGAGGAACAACACCACCCACGGGTCGAAGAAGGCGTTCGCCCGGCGTGACATGCCGAGCAGAATGCCGATCACCGTGCCGATCAGCATCGCCAGCACGAAGGCGGCGGCAACGCGCGCCAGCGTGATACCGAGATGCCAGGGAAGCTCCCCGCTCATCAGCTCCTTGACGAAGACCGACCAGACGGCAAGCGGCGGCGGCAGGGCGCGGCTTGGCCAGGCGGCGGCTGCGAAAGCCCAGAGCGCCAGAAAGCCGGCAAGGGAGGCGGCGACGGTCAGGGCCGGCGCGAAGGCGAGGGGCGCCTTGCGCCCCTTTGGCGCGGCTTCGACGCCGGGTCTGCCCGCACCGCCCTCCCTTGCATTCATTGCGTGAGTTCCGACCAGAACGTGCCGGCGACCATCTCGGGCGAATTGCCGACGAGTTTCTCGCCGCCAAGCTCGGCCAGCACCTTGTAGAGAAGCGCGGCATCCGCCTCCTCGTCGGCCACTGGCCGGTTCGGAATGCCTTCGCGGAAGCGGTCGCGCAGGGCGGTGAGCTCCGCGCCTTCCGCGCGCATGACGGGCGCGAGGCGGTTCCACTCCTCGTCGGAGGTTTTCAGCAGCTCCTTGGCATCGGCGCTGGCGCGGATGAAGCCCTGCACGGCTTCGGGATGATCCTTCGCCCATTTGTCGCGGAAGACATAGCCGAGCGCGGAAACATCGCCCGAGGCGCCGAGGGCGCGAGCGGCGTCATTGGCGCTGACGAGGCGCCGAAAACCGTTCGCCTCCAGCCGGGCGCAGAAGTGCCAGAAATTCAGCACCGCATCGAGCTCGCCTGTCATCGCCTTTTCGTTGAGGAGCGGCGGCGCGCCGAACACGATCTCGTTCTTTTCGGTGAGATCAAGGTCGTGGTCGCGGCGCGCAAGGCCCTGGATCAAGAGCCAGCTCTTGTCGAGCGGCCCGCCGGTAACGCCGATCTTCTTGCCGTTGAGGTCGGCGACGGTGCGGATCGGCGAATCCTGCTTGACCATGATCGCGCCGACGGCGGTGGAGAAGGGCGCGAGCGTCAAATCCTCGCCTTCGGCACGCTGGCGCGACACCCACAGCCAGTCGGAGACGATCATGTCGAGGTCGCCGGCCAGCATCGCCACGTTGCTCGCATCCTCGCCGGCAAAGAACTGCACGTCGAGGTCGACGCCGTTCTTCGTGTCGAGACCGTTATGCTTGATCGTGTCGAGCTCCCAGTTGACCGTGCCGAACTTCAGCACGCCGATGCGGACCTTCTCGTTCGCCCGTGCGAGCGGGACGGGCAAGAAGGCATGGGCGGACGTTGCCGCCATGAATTGCAGGACCGTGCGTCTCGAGATTGCCATTCAGGTTCCTCCCTGGTGCGGAATTCAACGGCGGGTCAGATCGCCCGCTCCTTTGCGGGAAAGGCGCATTTCCAGCGCACCACCTGGTGCGACGGATGGCTGCTCGCCCACTTCGCGATCTCCGCGGGGGCCAGCACCATGCACTGAAAGAGGGTGCCACGGCTTTCGAAGTAGAGATGCTCGACCCGGCACCTTTCCGGGTTCGAGATGAGGCAGACGGTGAGAATGAGATCGACCAGTTCCATCGGGCACCTCACGCTGCGCCGCCGGGGCGGCGCACGTCACTGTTCGCGGCAGCGTTGGCTGCCGTCCCGCCTTGCGGCGTCGCCTTTCCGCAGGTGCCCATGCGGAAAGTCCACAAATGCTACGCGCTCGCCTGACCATCGTCAACGCGCGGGGGCTTCCTCCTTTGGCCGCAGCGACGTGATCGTCTGCCCGATCGCGCGGGAGAGCGCGAACAGGCGCTGCTCGATCAGGGTGGGCACCTCGCAGACGAAACTGAGCGACTGGGCGCGCTCCTCGAACAGGCGCGTTTCCCAGACGAGGCGGTCGGAACGCTGCGCCACCTCGGTCGGGTTTGCGTCCGGCTTGTTGCGCAGCGTGTCGACCTCCGACAATTCCTGGCGCAGCCGCTCGGCAAGCTCGACCTGGCGCCTGGCATAGCGCGAGATGCCGGACATGACGTCGGCACGCTCGCGGTTCATATGGTCGAACAGGCCGCGCACCAGGACGAGCAGCCGCTGTTCGGCCGCCTCGCCGCTCTTTTCGGCAAAGTCGCGGATGCGGCCCTGCGCTTCCTCGACCGGCATTCGCCGGGCGGAAAGCTCGCGCACCAGCGCCGAAATTTCGGCATCGTTCGACCAGTCGCGCGCCTCGGGCGGCAGCTCCGGCCCGTTCCAGATCTGGCCGAGCGACAGTTCCGGCACCTTGCGCTGGATGCAGGGCCAGTCTTCGCTGCCCTGTGCCGCGAGGGCAGGGGAAGCAAGCGCCGTCATCAGCATGAGCGCGGCAATCGGGCGATACATCATCAGCCATTTCCTCCCGTATCCTGCTTGCGGTTCACCAGCCCGCGCGTCGGCGAATAGGCGAGGATCGCCGCGCCGAGGAACAATGCCGTCAGCCCCGCCACGATCCCGAGCGACAGCCACTCGACCTGCCCGTAGAAGGCGAAGCGGATCAGCTCGACCGCATAGGTGAACGGGTTGAGGAGGCAGATCTTGTAGAGGAGCGGGCTCGCCTCCTGGATGCGCCACAGCGGATAGAGCGCGGGCGACGCGAAATACATCGGGAAGATCACGAAGTTCATGATCCCGGAAAAATTCTCGAGCTGCTTGATGAGCGAGGAGAGCAACAGGCCGAGCGCGCACAGCATCATGCCCGACAAAAACAGCGCCGGCAGCACCATCAAATAGCCGAGGGGAGGGGCCTTTACGCCCCAGAACCAGGCGATCGCCAGGAAGACATAGACCTGCAGCACCGAGACGGTGACGCCTGCCAGCAGCTTCGACACCAGCAGGAACCAGCGCGGGAAGGGGCTTACCAGCAGCGTGCGCATGTTGCCCATCTCGCGGTCGTAGACCATGGACAGCGACGACTGCATGCCGCCGAACAAAAGGATCATGCCGCACAGGCCCGGCGTGATGTAGACCTCGTAGAGCACATAGGTGCGGTAGGGCGGGATGATCGACACGCCGAGCACCTGCCGGAAGCCGACGGCGAAGATGAACAGCCACATCAGCGGCCGCACAAGCGAGGAGACGAAGCGCTCGCGCTGGTGAATGAAGCGCAGGCCCTCGCGCACGCAGATGCCGCGCAGGCAGATGAGATACTGGCGAAGGCCAAGATTGCGCGGCAGCGCGGGCACGGTCGCCGTGTCGGGCGCGGAAGCGGCGTTCCAGCCGGTGCTCATGGCCGCGCTCCTGTTTCGCTAGGCGCATCGAGCCCGGTCAGCCGGGCAAAGGCTTCGCCGATTGCGCCGGCTCCGGTCTCGCGCACCAGCTCGGAGACCATGCCGTCGGCCACCAGCCTGCCCTTGTGCAGGACAAGCACATGGTCACCCTCGCTCACCTCATCGATGAGGTGGGTGGCCCACAGGACGCTGATGCCGGAGCGCGCGACCATGTTGCGGATGTTGGCAAGGATGTCGGCGCGCGACTTGACGTCGAGCCCGACCGTCGCCTCGTCGAGCAGGATCAGCTGCGGCCGGTGGAGGAGGGCCCGCGCGATCTCGATGCGCCGCATCTGCCCGCCCGAAAGGCTGCGGGCCTTGTCGTTGAGCCGGTCGCTCATGCCGACGGCCTCGAGCATCGCCGCGATGCGCTCGCGCGCCTCGCGCGACGACATGCCATGCAGCGAGGCATGGTAGACGAGGTTCTGCCTGACGCTGAGGTCGAGGTCGAGCGTGCGCGCCTGGAAGACGATGCCGAGCCGCCGCAGCGCCTCGCTGGAGGCGCGGGCGATGTCGTGGCCGAAGACGCGGATCGAGCCCGCGCGCGTGTCGTAGAGATGGCTGATCAGCGAAAACAAGGTCGTCTTGCCGGCGCCGTTGAGGCCGAGCAGCACGGTGAAGGTCGCGGGCGCCAGCGTGAAGGAGACGCTGTCCAGCGCTTGGCTGCGGCCATAAAAATGGCTCACCGCAGCGACCTCGAGCGCCGCGACGCTGGCTGGCACCTCACCGCCGGGTGGCACGTGATGCAATTGGCCTGCTCCTTCCTCCCACGGCATTCCGCCGCGCATCGCCGGGCCCGCGAGCCCGCGCACCCTCCTTCCTGCAAATGCGTCACTGCGGCTTGACGACAACCCCCCAGGGCAGCTGGCCGACCGTCACCGACTGGATCGCCTCGTCGGTTTCGGTATCGATGAAGGTGATGTCGTTCGACACGCCATTGGTGCTGATGATCGTCTTCTCGTCGGGGGTGAGCGCCAATTGCCAGACGCGCTGGCCGACGAGCACGTATTTCTCGACCTCGTAGGTCTCGGTGTTAATGACGGCCACGCGGTTGGCGGGCCCCAGCGCCACATAGGCCTTCTTGCCGTCGGGCATGATCTTGACGCCCACCGGCTGGATCGCTTCGGCGCGCAGGCCCGGGATCTCGAAGGTGATCGTCTGCGTCACCTCGCGGGTTTCGTTGTCGATCACCGAGACGGTGCCGCCGATCTCGGCGCTCACCCAGACTTCCGATCCGTCCGGCATGAACTCGGCATAGCGCGGGCGCGTGTCGACCAGCACGTTGTCGGTGATCTCGTGCGTCTCGGCATCGATGAAATGCGCCATGTTGGTGGTCTCGGAGGTCGAGACGATCACCGAACCGTCAGGGCTCACACCCATGCCTTCGGGCTCGACGCCGACCGGGATTTCCGACAGCACCGAGCGCGCCTCGACGTCGATCACGGTGACGAGGTTGTCGTCCTCATTGGCGACGTAGAGCGTCTTGCCGTCGGGCGAGAGCACGAACAGTTCGGGGTCCGGTCCCGAGGGCAGCGTGCCGATGATCTGGTTCGTCTCCGTATCGATCATCTCGACGGTGTCGTCGTCGCTCGCGCAGACGTAGAGCACCTTGCCGTCATGCGAGATGGTGATGCCGCGCGGGCGCTGCCCCACCTTGATGGTGCCGACCGCCTCCATCTTCTCGGAATCGACGATGGTGATGGTGTTGTCGCGTTCGTTGGAGACATAGACCGTAAAGGCCGATGCCGGGTTGGCCAGGATGCAGGCACTGGCGGCCAGCGCCGCAAAACCCAGTCTCTTCATGCTCCTCCTCCATGTTTGGCCCCCCGGCCCTCAAGATGTCAGTCAAGCTTGCATACGGTCTCCGGCTGATCGATGCCGAGCGTGTCGAGCTCGGATACCTGGTGCAGAAAGCCTTCCTGCGGCGAGGTCGACACCACCGAACGGTTGTCGCCGAGGAAGACCGGCTGGCGCAGCTGCCAGTTCCAGTTGCGGAAGGTGAGCTTCTGGCCGCGATAGGCCGCGACCGAGAAGTTCTCGCCCTTGATGTGCTCCTCGATCTTTGCCGGATCGCCGCTGTTGGTGCGCGTCGCGGCCTCGCCGACGATGCGCACGGCCGTCCACGCCGCCATGTCCTTCGACAGCATGCGCCGGCCCACCTGCTTTTCGAACCGGTTCTGGATCTGGGTTCCGCCCCACTGTTCGCTCGCCGGATGCCAGGCCGACGGCACGAGCCCCGCGCTGCCCGCAACCGGACGCGGGATCCAGGTGCGGAACGGCACATAGGTGCCGAACACCTCGCTTTCGTCGGCAACCAGCATCACGTCATGCTCGGGCAGATCCTGGGTGAAGACCGGGATTTGCCGCTGGATCTGGACGACGCCGGTGTCGGTGCGCCGCGCGCCGCCCGTGTCCTCGAACAGCTTTTCGGCGACGATCTGGCCGCCAAACCGCTCGGCCGCACGGCGCAGCGCATCGGCAAAGGCCTGGTCGCCCTCATGCGAGCCGTAGATCAGCACCCAGTTCTTCCACTGCTTCCAGATGAGGTACTGGGCAAGGCCGTCGGCAAGCATGGTGCGCGTCGGCATGGTGTGGAAGAGGTTAGCCCGGCACTCCTCCTCGCGCAGCACGTCGTCGGTCGAGCCGACATTGAACACCAGCACGCCCTTGTCGCGGGCAAAGTCGACGATCGACAGCACCTGCTTCGCCGACAGATCGGTCAGCACATAGCGCGCGCCGGCCTCGACCATCTTGTTGAAGGCCTCGACCACGTCCGCCTCGGGCTCGACCTCGGCCACGTCGAGCGTAAACTCCTGGCCGAGAAAGCCGCCCGTCGTGTTGTTGTCATCGATGGCGACTTCCGCGCCGGCAACGCCGTCATTCCTCGGCGGAACGTCGAGCACCGACAGCGCAAGCTGCGGGGCATAGGCCCTGAGATAGCCGATCTGGATGCGGGTCGTTTCCTTCTCCGCCCGCTGGCGCTTCGGCCTCGGCTGCTGTTTTCCGGGCTCCGCCGCTGGCTGTCCCGCCGGCTGGCCGGACGGTTGCGACGCCGGCGGTGAAGAAGGTTGCGTTGTTGGTTCGGATGATTGTGCCGGGGCCTCACCCTGCGCGGCGGCAGGGCTGATCGCCATCCCTGCAAGCAGCAGGGACGCGAGTACGGCACGGATGGAAGTCCTGCTCGTCATGGGCATGTCTCTCCTGCACGGCTGTTACCTGCACCGAGACTGACTGCAATTTCTGCGTGCCCCCGCCCGACTATAACCAACCCGCCGCACATGGCAAACGTTCACGCATTCACAATCCGGGCGAGGGTCATGCTGCGATGGTGGGAGGGTAGTCGGCGGGGAAGGCGAGACGTAGAGCGCATCAACGGCACAACAGCTCCGTCAACAAGCATTGATAGAGGCGCAGCGGGATGTCACATGTTGCCCTCTAGTTCATGGAATAGGGGGCTTTTCAATGAGCTGGTGGGACATTGGCGAGGGATCAGGCTACCGAAGCTACAACGGCGATTTGCCGGTCGACTTGGTGACCTGTGGTTTCTGCGGTGAAGAAGGTCGATTCGGCTTTAAGAGCCGACTGACCAAAAAGAACGCTGCCGAATCCAAGACACTGCATTACGATGTCCTGGTCTGTGAGCAATGCGGCAACTTGACATCCGTGTTTTGGGGCATGGGCAGTTCCGGCCTAGTACGTTTCCATCAAGTGCCGTGGCCGCGCAAGACCACCGGCTGGCCGAAGCACTGGCCGGACGACGTCGGGCGTTATTGGGTACAAGCGAAGCGGAGTATCGAGGTATCGAACTATGATGCCGCGGCTCTTATGGCGCGCAGCGCGGTACAGCTGGTCCTCCGGTATCAGAACGCATCTGGCAAGAACCTGTTTCAGGAGATAGAAGACCTCGGTGCCAGAGGGCTTTTACCCCCGGTCATGATCGAGTGGGCCCATGAGGTAAGAGAACTTGGCAACGACAACGCTCACCCAATTCCGGGTGCGTCCGGCACTACAAGCGCTGATGCTCAAGCGGTGGTGGAATACCTGCGTATGTTGCTGAAGGTTATCTACGACCTGCCTCATCAGATCGAAGAGCATCGAGGGCGCAAGGCGTGAAGTCTAAACGGCATGTTCTGCCCCGAACCTTGCCGAGTGGACGCAAGTGCCTGCCTTCGAAATGCTAACACCCGTTCCACAACGGATGTGCCCCGACTGTGGTCGGCCTTCTTGTTTGCCATTATTGTGACACAGCCACTTCCGGCCGCTTTTTCGCATCAAAGACAAATTTTCAGTTTTAGTCGCTACAACGCATCAGGGCCTCGTTCTCTATGGGATGAGGAGGGGAGGACCATCGCTTCAGGAAAATATCCGGCTCACGCTGCGCGACCTCGTACCCCCACCCCTAACCCCTCCCCACAAGGGGGAGGGGAATTTTGGCGATCGCAAAGGCTAGAGCATCTTTTATGAACACAGAGTCGGTTTGAGGATTCACGGGATCAGTTTAGTCTGATTCACTGCTCTTGGTGATTTGCCAGGAGGGTGGTGATGACGAGGAGCTTGAGCGGGGACCTTCGCGGTCGAGTTATTGCGGCGATTGAAGATGGGGTTTCGACGCGGGAGGCGGCACG